>NZ_JBTMUR010000001.1:273216-539539 GCF_054473855.1 Stenotrophomonas genospecies 3 | reverse complement strand
ATCCGCAGATGCATGCTTGACGGTCCCTCCACCCTGGCTCCTACATACCTCGTAGGAGCCGGGAGGAACATACAAGCTTGCTCGACTGATTTTGACGTCGCCGTAGATGCATCAGTCGAGCAAGCTCGACTCTACAGCGTCGCGGCGCGTGAGCGCTGCAGCCAGTCGTTGATTGCGGGATCCAGCCGCGGGTCGTCCGGAAGCTGGATGCCGAAGCGCTGCTCCAGCACGTCGCGCACATCACCCACATCATGCAGCGGGCGCTTGTCCGGTGCCTGTCCGGGGCGGTACTCGGTGTAGTTGCCGCTGCCGATGGTGCGGCGCCAGTCCGGCCCGGTCAGCGACGCGCGCAACTGGCCGGGGAAACTGGAATCGGGATGGGTACATACGTACCAGTTGCCCACCACGTTGTCGATCGGCGCCGGCGCCTGCAGATCGAAGCGGTACATCACCCGCCAGCCGTCGCTGGATTCGGCCGACAGCATGAAATCACCGCCGTCTCCCAACCGCTGCAACAGATAGCGTTCGTGCGGGGTGGCCTGCGGCTGCGGGTCATGCAGGCGCAGCGGTACGGTCGGGGTCAGGCTGCCAAAACCGGCATCCACCAGCCAGTCATCGCCGTCCACCTGCACGCGCAGCAGCAGATGGGTACGCGCGGTCAGTTCGCCGTCCTGGGCGGCCAGCAGTACGCGCGCGCTCAATGGCTGGGCATCGAAGCCCAAGGCCTGCAGCAGCGCCAGCAACCCACCATTGAGCTCGAAGCAGTAGCCACCGCGGCACTCGTCAAGCAGCTTGCGCTGCACGCTGTCCAGGTCGATCGGCACCGCATCGCGCAGCAGGCAGCTGAGGGTTTCGAAGGGCAGCAGTGCGTTGTGGCGCTGCTGCAGCAGGGTCAGGCCGGCCAGGGTCCGTGGTGGCGGCGCATCCAGCTGCAGGCGCTGCAGGTAGCGGGGGACATCGAGCCTCGTCATGGGGGCACCGGGCGGGGAAGGGAGGTCCACTGTGCTCCCCCAACCGGGGTTGAGGTCAAGCACGGCGGCCGTGTCATGCCCCCGTCGCCTGCACCCGGTACAAAGACCGCGTCCGCCAGTGACGGGGGACGCAGACGAAAAAAGGCCTAAAGTTGACCTGAATCCGGCCGATACAGGTGCGTCCTTCCGCCTGGAGTCTGTCATGTCGGCCGTTGTCCCCCACCTCCGGTCCCTGCGCACGCGTCTTGCCACGTTGCGCTCGGCGTCCCCCGGCCTGCTGCTGTGGCTGCAACCACACCGGCTCAGCGTGGCCAACAAGCTCAAGGCGACCCTGTGGGTCTGTGGCCTGGGGCTGGTGGCGATCGCCGCTGTCTACGCCTGGACTGGCCATGCCAACGCCCTGGCCGCGCGCAGCCAGGCCAGCTACCAGCGCGGCAGCGATCTGGCTGCCAGCCTGTCCACGCGGGTGGCCGAAGCGCGCCGCCTGCAGACCCAGTATGCACGCAGTTTCGATGATGCTGACCGCAGCCAGTTGCTGGCAGCACAGAAGGCCCTGCAGGCTGACCTGCAGGCGCTTCGCGCGATGCCGATGGACGCCGGCCGACGCAAGGCGCTGCAGGTGCTGACCGAATCGGCCGACGCGTTCTCGCAGGGTGTCGCCGCCCTGTTTGAACGGGTCGACGAGATGGGCCGCGGTGAGGCCGGCCTCGCTGCACAGCTGCAGCAGGCCGCCGAAACCCTGCAGGCACAGGTGGATGCGCTGCAGCGGCCGTCGCTGGCGCTGTCCCTGCAGAAGATGCGAAGGCAGGAGGCCCTGCTGCTGCTCGACGGTGATTCCACCCACGCCGACCGCGCCAGCGAGGAAAAGCTGCCGTTCGACCTCGCGCTGGCGGGCCTGCCCGCGGATGCGCAGGACGCCCTGCGCAGCGGGATGGAGGGCTATCAAGGCGCCCTGCTGGGGTATACCGCGGCCCGCGTCGGCCTGGATGTGGAAGCGCAGTCGCTGCTGGATACCGCCGCGGGCGTAGCGCCGGCGCTGGCCGCTTTCCAGCAGGCGCAGGTGGCAGCGCTGGCCAAGGCGCAGGCGCGCCAGCAGGTCGCCGCGCGCACGATGAGCGTGCTGTTCGCACTGACCCTGCTGCTGGTGGCCGGCGTGCTGATCACCAGCCTGGTGCTGGCGCTGCGTGCGGTGCGCCAGCCGATCCAGGACACCCTGCGTTTCGCCAGCGACATCGCCGACGACCGCCTCGACACCACCCTGCGCGTCTACAACGCCAACGATGAGATCGGCCAGCTTGCCCAGCGCCTGGTCGACATGCAGCAGCGCCTGCGCGCGCGCATCGAAACCGAGCGTGCCGTGGCGCGCGGCAACACCCGCGTGCGCCAGGCGCTGGACAGTGCGCAGACCGGGCTGATGGTGGTCGATGCCGAGGGCCTGGTGGCGTACGCCAATCCGGCGCTGCTGGAGCAGCTGGAACGTCAGGGCGATGAGCTGGTGGGGAGCGATGCGGTACGCCTGCATCCGGCGCTGGCCAGCCTGGCTGGCGTGCGACAACGCGAAGAACGCGAGATCGGCCATTGCGGTGTGCGCTATCAGCTGGTCGCCAATCCCATTGTCGACGAGGGGCATTTCCTCGGCGTGGCGGTGGAATGGCGCAGTCGCGCGCTGGAAACCCTGCTGGAAACCGAAGTGGCAGCCCTGGTCGACGCGGCCGCGCACGGTGACCTGCACGGTCGCATCGCGCTGGAGGGGAAGCAGGGCTTTGTGCGCACGTTGTCGACCAGCATCAATCGCCTGTTGACCACCTTCGAGACCAATCTTGGCGATCTGCAGGCGCTTCTGGCCGCGCTGGCCCGCGGTGACCTCAGCGTGCGCATGGAAGGTGAACTGCAGGGCGTGTTCGCGCGCATGCGCGATGATGCCAACGCCACCGTCGCGCAACTGGGCCGCATCGTCACCCGCATCCAGCAGGCCACGTCCAGCCTCGATACCGGTGTCGGCGAGATCGTTGCCGGTCACCATGATCTGTCGCAGCGTACCGAGCAGCAGGCGGTCAATCTGGAAGAGACGGCAGCGTCGATGCACGAGCTGACCGACACTGTTGGCCGCAATGCCGATGCCGCGGGCCGTGCGGATGCGCTGGTCAAGGGCGCGGCGGCAGTGGCCCAGCGCGGAGGCGAGGCGGTCGGCCAGGTGGTGGCCACCATGCATGGCATCAGCGAAGCCTCACGGCGGATCGGTGACATCACCCAGCTGATTGATGGCATCGCCTTCCAGACCAACATCCTCGCGCTCAACGCGGCGGTGGAAGCGGCGCGCGCTGGAGAGCAGGGCCGCAGCTTCGCCGTCGTGGCTGCCGAAGTGCGCCTGCTGGCTCAGCGCAGCGCGGAGGCGGCCAAGCAGATCAAGGGATTGATCGAGGATTCGGTGGCGCGTGTGGGCCAGGGCAACCAGCAGGCCGAACAGGCCGGCACCACGATGGGCGAGATTGTCGGCAGCGTGCAGCAGCTGGCGGATCTGCTGGCCGGGATCCGCAGCGCGTCGCAGGACCAGCATGCCGGCATCGCCCAGGTGAACCAGACCATCGTGCAGATGGAGGCCAGTACACAGCGCAACGCCAGTCTGGTGGAAGAGGCGGGGGCCTCGACCGCGCAGATGCAGGCGCAGGTGCATGCCCTGGCAGAAGCCGTGGGCGCGTTCCGTCTGCAGTCGATGCCACAGGCGCGCGCTGCGGCCTGATCCCGCTCCGGTAGTGCCGGCCGCTGGCCGGCACCGTCGATGATCCTGCCGGCCAGCGGTCGGCACTACCCTTGTGGCTCAGTACACGTCGCGCCGGTAGCGCCCGGTCTCCAGCAGCGTTTCCACAACCTCATCGCCCAGCGCAGCGCGCAGCACCTGGTCCACGCCTTCGGCCATGCCCTGCAGCGAGCCGCAGACATGAATCACCGCACCACGCTGCATCCATTCGCGCAGCGCATCGGTGGCGGCATGCAGGCAATCCTGCACGTAACCACCTTCGCCATCGCGCGAGAACGCCAGGTCCACCCGCGCGAGATGGCCATCGGCCTGCCACGCTTCGATCTCGTCGGCGAACAGGAAGTCGTGCGCGCGCTGGCGCTCACCGAACAGCAGCCAGTGCCCGTGCTCGCCTGTGTGGGCAGCTTCGCGCAACAGGCTGCGCAGACCCGCGATGCCGGTGCCATTGCCGACCAGCACCATCGGGGCGCCACTGACACGATGGAATCCAGGATTGCGGTGCACACGGGCCACGATGCTGGCACCGACCGGGGCATGCAGCGCCAGCCAGCCCGAGCCCAGCCCGGCTCGACCCGACAGGTCATGCACCAGGCGCACCACCAGTTCCACCACTTCATCACTCGTGGAGGAGGCGATGGAGTATTCGCGTCCGGGCAGCGTTGGCAATCCGGACAGCCACAGGCAGGCATCCTGCACCGCCAGCGCGGCGTCGGCCTCGGGCAGCTCGCGTTCACTGGCCAGCGCCAGCAGGGTGCGTGGGTGGCCGTCCACCAGCAGCGGCTGCAGCGGATCCAACCCCTGTGCCTTCAACACGGCGTTGGCGTGCCGTGCGTTGTGCCGGGGCGCGATATGCAGGATGTCGCCCGCCTGCCACTGCACGTCGGCCGGTGGCGCAAGACGGATGCGCCAGATGGCACCACCGATGCTGCCCGGATTGAGCCGGTCGCGGCCGAGCAGCCGCCACTCATGCATCTGCGTGGCCGCCGGCAGCACGCTGTCATCGGTGACGATGCCGGTCAGCGCGCCCAGCTGCAGCTGCCATTGGCGCAAGGCCGCTACCGAGGCGGCATCGACTTCGACGCGGTCGAACAACGGGCGCGCGCCGTTGCCGAGCAGCCAGCCATCAACCTGGCGACCGAAGCCGCAGTAGTGCGGGTACTGTCGGTCACCCAGCGCCAGCAGTCCAAACTGCAGGCCTGACAGGTCGAGTGTCTGTGCCGTCAGCCGTCGTGCAGCGCCTCGCGCCGCATCCGGTGGCTCGCCGTCGCCGAAGGTGCTCAGTACCCACAGCACCTGCGCGGTGCGTGCCAGCTGCGCGGCATCAACGCGGGCCAGTGGCAGCACCTGCACCGCATGACCGGACGCCTGCAGCTGCGCGGCGGCGCGCCATGCCAGTTGTTCTCCCAGTCCACTCTGGCTGGCATGCACCACCAGCCACGGCGTACCACCGCCATCGGCAGGCGTTGCTGGCAGCGACTGGCGCAGGTCACGCGCGGCGCGCTGGCTGCGGCGGCGGTCCAGGTAGAGCATCCAGCCGGTGATGAAGAACAGGCTCATGCCCAGGCTGCTGAGCATCACCACGACACGCCCGGGCACGCCGAAGTAACTGCCCGAGTGCAGCGCGAACACGCTGGTGGCCAGCTGCGCGCCGGCGCCCTGGCGCGCATAGGGGCGGGCATCGAGCGTGGCCCCCGTGCCTGGGTCCAGCTGCAGCAGATCATGCGCGCGGTCATGCTGGCCGCCGCGCTGCGACGGATCACCGGCCATCACCCGCACGTTCAGTGCCTGCCCCGGCTTCTCCGGCAGGCGCAGGTCGATGTAGCCGGTGCGCACGCCGGGCAGTGCGTACAGCGTGGCTTCGATGCGTTCCAGGTTCAGGGCGGCGTCGGTGGCGACCTTGTGCTTGGCGGCCGGTGCGACGCCCAGCAGGGTGTTGGCGGTACTGCGATACCAGTCGAACGACCACCACAGGCCGGTCAGCGCACTCATCAGGTAGATCAACAGCACCCAGGTGCCGACCACCGAGTGCAGGCTCCACAGGAAGCCACGGCCGCTGCGTTTCCATTCCACCGCCAGCCAGCTGCGCCAGTGCCACCAGCGCCGCGGCCAGCGCAGGTAGAGCCCGGACAGGGTGAAGAACAGCAGCGCGATGGCACAACTGCCGGTGATCCATTTGCCGCGCTCGCCGGCGGCGAGGTGGCGGTGCAGGTCCTCGACGAAATCGAAGAACGCCTGCCCGCGCAGGGCACTGAAGCGCTCACCGCTGTACGGGTCGAAGTACACCCAGTGTTCCTTGCCGCCGGCAAAGCGCGCCACCGACGGCCGCTGTCCGGTGGCATCCACGCGCAGGCGCTGCAGCGGGCGTTCGCTGCCAGCCTGCAGCAGCGGCACCAGCTCGCTGAGTTCAAGCGGAAGCTGGCCGTCGGCATGGTGCTCGGCGATCTCGGCGAAGCCGGGATTGGCCGCCCGCAGCAGTTCATCCTCGAAGGACAGCACGGCGCCGCTGAGGCCCATCACGGCCAGCACGGCGCCGGCGGTGATGCCCAGCAGCCAGTGCAGTTGGAACAGGACGTTCTTGAACATCGAAGGAGGAGGGCCTGGAAGGCTGCCGCCCGCATCCTGCGCAACAGCAAATGAGAATTAGTCGCGGAATTCTCCGTGGCGCCCCGGCTGTGGTCAAGCAGGGGATATCGGCCGGGCGCCGCCCGGCACCCGTGGTAGTGCCGGCCGCTGGCCGGCAACCTCAGAAGCAACAGCCGAAGCAACAGCGGGTTTCCTGTGAGGAGGCGGGGTGGGTCCGGTTGCGGGGGACGGCGTGAATACGTCCATGTAGCCTCGGTCGCGCCATCCATGGCGCTCACGCCCCCTCAACCGGACCTACCCCGCCTTCGACAGTTTCCTGCGATCTGTCGGAACGGCGTTCTGCTTTGGTGGGTGCCGACCGTTGGTCGGCACGGGGTCTGATTCCGCTCTGAATATCGATATCTGACAGATGTGTCGACCAAGGTCGACACCTGGCAACAGCCGCGAAGATCTGTCAGAGGTGGGGCGGTGTCGGAGTGCGGGGTGTCAGCCGCATGGATGCGGCTGCCAAGCTTACAGGGATGTACTTGCAGCGTCCCCGCACTCCGATACCGTCCCGCCAACCCACGGAATGCCCGCTTTGGCTGTTGCCGTTGCCGTTGCGTTGCATTGAGCAGGGTGCAGGGCTGCAAGCCCTGCAAAAAACACCCTCACTTCACCCAGCTGTCGATCTCGCCGTGGGCGAACGGCCCCAGCTTCGCCTTCACCAGCCGGCCCTGTGCATCGAACAGCACGCTGTAGGGCAGCAGGCCCTGCGTATTGCCCAGCTGCACGCTGGCATCGCGTGGCCCGGGTGTCTCGATCACGATCGGGTAATCCACCGGTACCCGCTGCAGGAAACCGCGCACGTCTTCCGGCGTATCCAGCGCCAGGCCAAGAACCTGCACACCGTTGTCGCCCTGGGTGTGGGCAAAGCGCGCCAGTTCAGGCATTTCTTCAACGCAGGGCGCGCACCAGCTGGCCCAGACGTTGATCAGCAGCGGGCGGCCGGTAGCGTGCTGGCGCAGGTCCAGCGGTCGGCCTTCAAGATCGGGCAGCGACAGCGCGGGCAGGTTGTCGCCGACCTGCAGGGCGGGTGCCACCGCCGCCACCGCAGGCGCCGCTGGCATGGCCTCAGGCGCAGCCGGCGCGGGAGCCAATCGATGCCCGGCCCACAGGCCGAGGCCGGCGGCCAGCACCGCTGTCCACAGCAGCGCTGGCCGTTGCCACTTCATCGTGCGGTGCGCAGCAGCGCTTCCTCGACCACCGCCTGGGTCAGCAGGGTCGGCAGCACGGTCGGCGGTGCGCCGGGGCCGTACACCACGTACAGCGGCACGCCCACGGCCTTGTGCTCTTCCAGGAACGTGGTGATCTGCGGATCGACGTTGGTGTAGTCACCGCGCATGTACACCGCGTTGGTGCGCTTGAGCAGTTCCTTGAACTCTGGGCGCGACAGCACGGCGCGCTCGTTGGCCTTGCAGCTCACGCACCAGTCGGCGGTCATGTTCACGAACACCACGCGGTTGTCGGCGCGCAGGCGATCCAGCAGCTGCGGCGAGTATTCGACCACGTTGTCAGTGGCCGCCTGTGCGGCACGCGCCGGCGCTGCCAGCTGGGTCACGCCCCAGGCCGGAACCAGTGCACCGATCGCCAGCAGCACGCCGAGCAGGGTGACGGCGCGCGAGCCGGTCCAGCGGTTGCGTTCAAACAGCCACAGACCGAAGGCCAGCAGCAGCAGGCCACCCAGCACCAGCGCCATGCCGTCCACGCCGCGCTGCTTGCCCAGCACCCACAGCAGCCACAGCACGGTGGCATACATCGGGAAGGCCAGCACGTGCTTGAGCGTTTCCATCCACGGGCCCGGCTTGGGCAGGCGGCGCGCCAGCGCCGGCACGAAGCCGATCAGCAGGAACGGCAGGGCCAGGCCCAGGCCGAGGAACAGGAACACGGTCATCGCCTTCAGCGGCGGGGCAATGAACGCGTAGGCAATCGCGCCGCCCATGAACGGGCCGACGCAGGCACTGCCGACCACGCAGGCCAGCGCACCGGTGAAGAAATCACCGGCCGGGCCACTGCGGCTGGCCAGCGACTGGCCGAGGTTGCCGATGCCGCCGCCCAGTGTGAACACGCCGGACAGGCTCAGGCCCACCGCGAACATGATGTAGGCCAGCGCCGCCACCACGCCCGGGTGCTGCAGCTGGAAGCCGATGCCGACGGCGTTGCCGATCGCGCGCAGGCCAACCATCAACGCACCGATCACCGCGAACGCGACCAAGACGCCCAGCGTGTACCAGAGGGCATGGCTGCGCGCGCGCTGCGGGCTTTCGCCACTCTGCGCCAGGCTCAGGACCTTCAGCGACAGGATCGGCAGCACGCAGGGCATCAGGTTCAGTACCAGGCCACCGGCCAACGCCAGCAGCAGGACCCATACGAACGAACGGTCCGGATTCGGCGTGGTCACCGGCGGTCGCGTGCGCAGCGCGTTGTCACCCTGTGCATCGGCGGCGAACTCACTGCTGGCGGTGCCGTCACCTGCAGCAGGGGTCGTGGCATCCGTATTGGGCACGGTTGGCAGCAGGCGCAGCGGTGCGCCGTTGGCGGCTTCGCGTGGTGCGCCGTTGGCAGCGGGCAGCGGGCTGATCACCTCATTGCGCGGTGGCGCCTGGTCGGCACTGCTGCTGACCTTGCCGGCCGGAATGGACAGCTTCACCCGGCGGGTCATCGGCGGGTAGCAGATGCCATCGGTCTGGCAACCCTGGAAGGTCACCACCAGAGTGCTGTCGACCGCATCGGCGATGGAGCGGCGCAGCGGCAGCGGCACTTCCACCTGGTTGAAGTACACCGAGACATCGCCGAAGTGTTCGTCGCGATGCGACTGTGCGGCAGGCCAGCGCAGCTTGTCGGCCAGCACCCCGGTGCTGCCGTCCAGCTTCACCGATGTGCGGTCGCGATACAGGTAGTAGCCCGGTGCCGGGCTGAAGCGCAGCAGCAGGGTATTGCCGTCGCTGGCGATGGCGTCGAAGCCGAACGCCTGCTCCGACGGCAGCGGCAGCGCCTGGCTGTTGCTGGCCGCGCCCGGCAGGCGCAGGCCACCGCTGTTGCCGGCACCGGCCAGCGGGTTGTTGAACGGGCTTGCCGCACCGGCACGCGCGGCAGGCACCGCGGCCGCCGCACCGGCGCCCGGCAGCGTGACCTGCACCACGCGCTTCTGCGGCGGGTAGCAGACACCGGCATCGGCGCAGCCCTGGTAACGCACTTCCAGGCTGATGGTGCCGGCGGCGTCGGTCGGCGTGCCGGGCAGGGTGGCCTGCAGGCGTTCGCGATAGGTTTCGACTTCGCCGAAGAAATCGTCGTGGTGCTTGTCGCCCTTGGGCATCTGCAGCGCGCCGGCATTGAAGGCCGGGTCGGCCTTGACGCTGGTGCGGTGGCGATACAGGTAATAGCCCGGTGCGATCTTGAACTGCAGTTGCACCTGGCCCCGTTCGGGGGCGCTGGCGGTCAGCGCGAACGCCTGGTCCACCGGCAGCAGGTCCTTCTCATCCAGCGCGAAGGCCGGCAGCGAGAGCCACAACAGGGCGCACAAGGCGGCGCCGCGCGCAAACAGAGTCTTCAATCAGTGTCCTCCCGGGTCTGTGCCCGGATCCAGTCCAGATACGCCGGCAGGCCGGCCCGGGTTTCGACCGCAATGCACTCCGGGAGTTCATACGGATGCAGTGCGACGATCCGGGCAATCGCGTCATCGACGCGGCTCGCGGTGGTTTTCACCAGCAGCTGCAGTTCGGCGTCGGTGGTCACCTCGCCCTGCCAGCGGTAGGTGGACTGCGCGCCATCGAGGCGGGTCACGCACGCGGCCAGGCGCTCGCCGACCAGCGCGTGCGCGATGCGCTCGGCACTGGCCCGGTCCGGGCAGGTGGTCAACAGCAGCAGGACGGGATCGACGGTCGACATGACCGTCGAGTATAGGGCCGCCGCCGGGTCAGGGCCCGGCGGCGGCAGTGGACCGCTGCGTTGCGCGGTCAGTTGGCCAGCTGGCAGGAGGCCGGCTTGGCCGAGGTGAACAGGCCCGGGGTCGCCCACTCGGGGTGGTCGATGAACGGGTTGCGGTTGCCCTGGAAGCTGTAGATCACGTCGTTGCGGGCACGCTCGGCATCATCCGGCGGATCGGACAGGTGCCAGTCGATCAGCGTCGAGAGCAGGCCCATGTAGGCCGGCGAACTGCTGGTCTTGACGATCCTGCTGCGGTCGTCGGTCAGCTCCAGGTCCGGCTCGGACTGGCCGGTGGCCGCATCCTTGCCGCCCTCGTAGCGGATCGCCATGTACATCACCGCACGTGCCATGTCGCCCTTGCGCTTGCCCCACACCTCGAAGGTGCCGGTGTTGCCGTCCGGCGTGCGCACCCAGTTGGAGTTGCCCGGGTAGCCGCCGCTGCCGCCGCCCTGGCCGTTGTTGGCCTCGGTGGCGCGTTCGCCGCAGTTGGCGTCGCACTTGCCGAACGGCTTGTTGCCACGGTCGGCGTTCCACTGCGCGTCGGTCAGGTACAGCATGTGGGTGTCGGTGTACGGCGCGTACGGCAGGCCCTTGTCGCCGGTGGTGCTGGCAAAGCCCAGCGAGTTCGGCCAGGTGTGCTCGCGGTTGTACTTCAGGCCGCCGCCGCTGCCGGCGCGGTCGGTCACCTTGGCGTAGCTGCGGTTGCGGTACGCATCCAGGATCCTGCCGCTGTTGTTCGGATCCTCGTCGGCGATTTCCAGGATGGTCCAGGTGCTGGTGCCCGAGCCGCTGTACGGGTAGGCGGTGTGGCCCTTGATGGTGGCGTGCAGCGAGCAGCGCAGCTGGCTGGGGCTGCTGGTATTGACCTTGGAGTAGTAACCGGCCGGCACGCCCGGGTTGCCCGGGTCCGGATTGCCGCCGGTGCTGGCCACGGTGAAGGCGATGCGGCTGTCGGCGGCGGGGTGCGCCCCCTGCAGGTCGGTGATGCGCGCGGCGCGGATGTCGAAGCGGCAGGCTTCACCGGCCACCAGCGCGGTGTTGGTGGACAGCTTCACGCTGCGGCCGCTGGCCGGGTAGGTCAGCGGCACGATGCCGGAGGTACCGCAGCTCAGCGCGAACGCGCCGCTGGCCAGGTTCACCGTCTCGCTGAACACCACTTCCAGATCGGCCGCGGCCGGGAAGGTGCTGCTGCCCTGCGCCGGGGTGGTGGTGGACACCGACGGCGGCGTGTTCGGGCCCGGGGTGCCGCCGCCGCTGAAGGTCTGGCCGTTGTTGCAGCTGCCGAAGGTCTGCCTGGCCGACTCGGCCCAGGTGAAGTGGGCGTACTGGCTGCCGCTGCCGGTCAGCTGCAGCGAGGTGCCGGGGGCCGTGCTGTTGGTCTCGGCCACCGGAATGTTCTGGCTGGTCATGCCGGCGGCAGGGCCACCGGAGGCGGTGATGGCGCCCTCGTAGCTGAGGAACTGGACCACCTTGCCGCTGGCGTCGACCAGGGCGATGCCGTCGTTCGGGCCGTTCTGGATGCCGTTGGTCGGGTAGTTGACCACGGCGATGCTGGCGCTGCCGCAACCGGCGGCGGTGCCGGCCGGGACCGGGTTGTTGGCGTAGACCGTGGCGGCCGAAGGATTGCTGCCGTTGTAGAGGTAGAGGCGGTAGCCGGACAGGTCTTCACCTGCGGTAGCGACCACTTCGATGACTTCGCCGACGTCACCGGCGGCGGTGCTGTCGTCGTAGTGCAGTTCATTGATGAAGACCTCGGCCTGGGCCGGCGCCGCGGCCAGTGCCAGCAGGCAGGCGGCGGCAAGCGGGGACAGCAATCGCATCGACTACTCCTTGTGATTGGGAATGCCTGACCGAGCCTAAGGCCGATCCAGTGACACTTTGTCGTAAATGAACGTCAGATATCTGACAGTGCGACGCTTGTCACCGAAATTGTCCAGGACCGACGCCGTGGCCGAGGCGCGCGGGTGGAAAAAATTTTTTCATTCCGCCCTTGAAAGGGGGCGGCGCGGCTCCATCTCTGCCCTGCTCCCGACGTTGTCGGGTTTCTTCACGTGCGGTTCTGGCACTCGCCTGGGGTGAGTGCTAACATCGCCGGACTTTTTTAGACCAATCAATCACTTAAGAGGTCTCCTATGAGCATCAAGCCGCTGCACGACCGCGTTGTGGTCAAGCCGATCGAAGCCGACGAAATCTCCGCCGGTGGCATCGTCATCCCCGACTCGGCCAAGGAAAAGTCCACCAAGGGTGAGGTCGTGGCCGTCGGCCCGGGCAAGCCGCTGGACAACGGCAACGTGCGCGCGCCGTCGCTGAAGGTCGGCGACAAGGTCATCTATGGCCAGTACGCCGGCAGCTCGTACAAGAGCGAAGGCGTCGAATACAAGGTCCTGCGCGAAGACGACGTGCTCGCCGTCATCGGCTGAGCCTCGGCGCGACCTGTTTCAACCTGATCCCAAACTCCCAGCCGCCGGGCATCGTCCGGCGCTACCAATGAGGTAAATGCAATGGCTGCCAAGGATATTCGTTTCGGTGAAGACGCCCGTTCGCGCATGGTGCGCGGCGTCAACGTTCTCGCCAATGCCGTCAAGGCCACCCTGGGCCCGAAGGGCCGCAACGTCGTGCTGGAAAAGAGCTTCGGCGCCCCGACCATCACCAAGGACGGCGTCTCCGTCGCCAAGGAAATCGAACTGGCTGACAAGTTCGAGAACATGGGCGCGCAGATGGTGAAGGAAGTTGCTTCGCGCACCAACGACGATGCCGGCGACGGCACCACCACCGCCACCGTGCTGGCCCAGGCCCTGATCCGCGAAGGCGCCAAGGCCGTTGCCGCCGGCATGAACCCGATGGACCTCAAGCGCGGTATCGACAAGGCCGTTTCGGCCGCCGTCGCCGAGCTGAAGAACATCTCCAAGCCGACCGCCGACGACAAGGCGATCGCCCAGGTCGGTACCATCTCGGCCAACTCGGACGAGTCGATCGGCCAGATCATCGCTGACGCGATGAAGGAAGTCGGCAAGGAAGGCGTCATCACCGTTGAAGAAGGCTCGGGCCTGGACAACGAGCTGGACGTGGTCAAGGGCATGCAGTTCGACCGCGGCTACCTGTCGCCGTACTTCATCAACAACCAGCAGTCGCAGACCGCTGACCTGGATGACCCGTTCATCCTGCTGCACGACAAGAAGATCTCCAACGTCCGTGACCTGCTGCCGGTGCTGGAAGGCGTCGCCAAGGCCGGCAAGCCGCTGCTGATCGTGGCCGAGGAAGTTGAAGGCGAAGCGCTGGCCACCCTGGTCGTCAACACCATCCGTGGCATCGTCAAGGTCGTGGCCGTCAAGGCGCCGGGCTTCGGCGACCGTCGCAAGGCGATGCTGGAAGACATGGCCGTGCTGACCGGCGGCACCGTGATCTCCGAAGAAGTCGGCCTGTCGCTGGAGAAGGCCACCATCAAGGACCTGGGCCGCGCCAAGAAGGTGCAGGTCTCCAAGGAGAACACCACCATCATCGACGGCGTCGGCGACAAGGCCAACGTTGATGCACGCGTGGCGCAGATCAAGACCCAGATCCAGGACACCTCCTCGGATTACGACCGCGAGAAGCTGCAGGAACGCGTGGCCAAGCTGGCCGGCGGTGTTGCCGTGATCAAGGTCGGCGCCTCGACCGAAATCGAAATGAAGGAAAAGAAGGATCGCGTCGACGACGCCCTGCACGCCACCCGTGCGGCCGTTGAAGAAGGCGTGGTTCCGGGCGGCGGCGTTGCCCTGGTCCGCGCGATCACCGCGCTGGCCGGCCTGAAGGGCGCCAACGAAGACCAGAACCACGGCATCCAGATCGCCCTGCGTGCGATGGAAGCCCCGCTGCGCGAGATCGTTGCCAACGCCGGTGACGAGCCGTCGGTCATCATCAACAAGGTCAAGGAAGGCACCGGCAGCTTCGGCTACAACGCCGCCACCGGCGAGTTCGGCGACATGCTGCAGTTCGGCATCCTGGACCCGACCAAGGTGACCCGTTCGGCGCTGCAGAACGCGGCCTCGATCGCTGGCCTGATGATCACCACCGAAGCCATGGTTGCCGAAGCTCCGAAGAAGGACGAGCCGGCCATGGGTGGCGCCGGTGGCATGGGCGGCATGGGTGGCATGGGCGGCATGGACTTCTAAGTCCCCGCATTCGCACCGCAATGAAAAACCCCGCTGCAAGGCGGGGTTTTTTTGTGGCCGGCTGCAATGGCATCGCTTTTCGAGCGGCTTATCCTGCGTCCTGCAGGGTGTGTGTGCCTGCTGCCTGCGGCGTCATCAATGCTGCATGCAACCAGGTCATGAAAGCAGGTATCGCCGCGTTGGCCTCGCCGTCCGCACGCGTCACCGCGTAGTAGGCAAAGGCCTGTGGCCAGGGCTGGTCGATCACCACCTGCAGCCGGCCATTGGCGAGTTCTTCGGCCGCGTGGATGTCGCGCACCAGGGCGATGCCTTGCCCGGCCACCGCCGCGCGGATCAGCAACAGGTCGTCATCGAACGCAGGGCCGCGCTCCAGTCGTTCATCGACGGGTAGATCCAGTGCCTGGAACCACAGCCGCCAGTCGCTGCGGTCGGCGTCCTGCAGCAGCGGCAGCTGCAGGCAATCCTGCACCGTACCCACGGCAGGCGCGCTGGCCAGCAGCGCAGGGCTGGCCACCGGCAGCAGTACCGGCGCCAGAAGATGCTCGGCATGCAGGCCAGGGTAGCGGCCCAGTCCATGACGGATCGCGATGTCCACCCCCTCGCGGCGCAGGTCGACCAACGCCGCGCTCGAGTCCAGCTGCACGTCCACCTGCGGATGCAACGCACTGAACCGGCCCAGTCGCGGCGCCAACCACTGTGCGGCGAAGCTCGGTGCCGCGCTGATGCGTAGCGTGCACCGGGTTTCCCAGCGTTCGAGTGTCTGCAGGCTCTGTGCGATCTGATCGAAGGCCTGCAGCAGCTCCGGATACACGCGCGCGCCGGCTGCACTGAGCACCACGCCATGCCGGGTGCGGTCGAACAGGCTCACGCCCAGCCGCTCCTGCAGCTGTCGAAGCTGCTGGCTGATTGCACCAGGTGTCACCCCCATCGCATCGGCGGCGGCGGTCAGGCTGCCATGTCGGCCGGTTTCAACGAAGGCCCGCAGGCCCAGCAGCGGCAGCACCGCACCCATCTCCACTCTCCTGTAACCGCGTCGGCACGCGCCGCGCTGCGACAGCATATCGACCACACTGCAGCCTGTCGCGCGCGCGTCGCGCACGTTGAGCCCCGCTCAACTCCCCGTGCAGAAGACATCGTTTCCCCGCGACGCAGGCCTTTCCTAGACTGCCTGCACGGCTGCTGCAGCGCCCGTTCCCGCATCGCCCGGCCACCTTCAACGGCCGGTACCTGCCGTCGCTCCCTGCCGTCCAGGATTCCCATGAACGAACCTTCGCTGCACCTGTACTCCGACAGTTCTCCCAATGGCTTCAAGGCCACCATCGCACTGGAAGAGCTGGGTCTTCCCTATCGCCTTCACCACGTCCACATCGCCGATGGCGAACATCGCCATCCCGACTTCCTGCGGCTCAACCCGCATGGCCGCATTCCCGTGCTGGAAGATCGCGCGCGCGGCATCGTTGTCTTCGAATCGGCGGCGATCCTGATGTACCTGGCCGAACAGGGCAATGCGTTGCTGCCTTCCGAACCGGCTGCGCGCTGGGAGACGCTGACCTGGCTGATGTTCCATGCCGCCAGCGTCGGCCCGATCCTCGGCCAGCGCGTGCACTTCGAGCATTTCGCACAACAGCCCGATTCCGCGGCAATCGAACGCTACCGCCGCCTGAGCGACGAGCTGTTCGGCGTACTCGACCAGCGCCTGCAGGGACGCGAGTGGTTGGCTGGCGATCACTACTCGATTGCCGACATCGCCCACTTCGGCTGGCTGCATATCGCCCGCATCATCGACATCGATTTGTCGCGGCATCGCCATCTGGATGCGTGGTACGCGCGGGTTGCAGCACGCCCTGCGGTACAGCGCGGCGTGCAGCTGCCCGAGCCGGCCACCGGTCCGTAAGGAGGCGATGCTGATGAATGATTCCATTGCGATGCCGGGCGCGTCGGCGCCGGTCTTTGCCGCGCACCCGGGCTACCAGCGCATGTTCCGCGCCGATGCACTGACGCTGGGCATCTACCTGCCGCTGCGCTTCTACCAGGGCGACATGGCCGTGCTGCAGGGCCAGGCGCGGCTGGTGGAGGAGATCGACCGCCACAACTTTGCCGCGGTATGGGTGCGCGACGTGCCGCTGTTCGATCCGCTGTTCGGTGATGCAGGCCAGCTGTTCGATCCATTCACCTACCTTGCGTGGCTGGCAGCGCGCACACAGCGCGTGGCCCTGGCCACCGGCAGCGTGGTGCTGCCACTTCGCCATCCGATCGATCTGGCCAAGGCCGCGGCGTCGATCGATCAGCTGTCCGGTGGGCGGCTGGTGATGGGTGTGGCGTCCGGTGATCGACCGCTGGAGTTCCCGGCCTATGGACTGGAGCACGCGGCGCGCGGAGAGCGTTTCGCCACCGCAATGAACGAGATGCGCCGTTGGCTGCAACCGGGCACGGATGGGCGGATGACACACGCCGGTGCCGGGCAGGGCGTGCAGTTGCTGCCGCCCACGGTCAGTGGCCGCGTTCCGCTGGTTGTCACCGGTGGCGCACGTCAGCCACTGGAGTGGATCGGCCAGCATGCCGATGGGTGGCTGACCTATCCAGAGGCCACCCATGACAACGCCGGTCCGCAGCGGCTGGCCGCGAAGATCGGCGCCTGGCGCGCGCTGATTCCGGACGGCGGCTTCCGTCCGCACATGACCAACGAATGGATCGACCTGGTGGACGATCCGGATCATCCACGCATGCCGTTGCGGGGTGGCTTCACCCTGCGCACCGGCCGCAAGGGTCTGATCGATCTGCTGCAGGCCTGGCAGCGGGCCGGCGTCAACCATGCCGCACTGGGGATCCAGTTCGCCGAGCGGCCTGCCGGCGAGGTGCTGCAGGAGCTGGCCGAGGAGGTACTGCCGTTGTTTCCGTCGCATCCCGGGCCGGCGGCGAAGGTGATGGACTGGTAGCCACGCCGAAGGGGATGGCATATGATTAGGCGCCTAATCATATGCTCATCACGAGATGATCGAAGCCAAGCACAATGCCCTGCTGGAAGAGGCGCTGCGACGCGGCCATGCCAATGTTGCGCAGCTGCGCCTGTGCTTCCAGCTGCTGTCGTTGTCGTCGTCCATCGACCACGATTGCGCCACCCGGCTGGCGCCACACGGGCTCAGTGAGGGTCGCTTCATCGTGTTGTTCCTGCTGCATGGGGCCGGTGGCACGTTGTCGCCCCACGAGCTGGCCGAACGCGCAGGCGTGACCCGCGCCACCATCAGCGGCCTGCTCGATGGCCTGCAGCGCGAAGAACTGCTGCAGCGTCGCAGCGATGCTGAGGATGGCCGTCGCCTGCAGATCGTATTGACCGCACGGGGAAAACGCTTGGCCGAGACACTGTTTGACCAGCACACACAGTGGATCGGAGGCCTGTTCAATGGTCTGGATACCGATGAACAGCAGCAGCTGTCGCGGTTGCTGCACAAGGTCTGGCAGCACACCGATGCTGGACGAGAGTCTGCAGCATGAGCCCGGCGATTGCGGCGCAACGCCTGCATGAACTCAACACCGGTCGCGTTGCCACCGCCCATCTGGCCGAATGCCTGGCAGTGGATTTCGCCGCGTTGCTGCAGGTGGTGGCGCCTGCGCTTGCACCGGAAGCGCTGCAACGCATGCGGGATGCCTCAGGCAAGGGCATCACGCTGCGCATGGCCCTGGCCGCGCAACTGCTGCGTGAGGCGGGGCAGGGCGCGCCTGAGTTCTGGCAGGATCACAGCTCCGATACCGTGCGTGGCTGGGCCTGCTATCTGGTCGGCAACGATGCCCACGCAACGTTGGCAGAGAAGCTGCAGCAGATGCGCACGCTGGCCGATGACCCACACTTCGGTGTGCGCGAATGGGCGTGGCTGGCGCTACGCACGGACATCGTTGCCGCGCCGATGCAGGCGCTTGAGTACCTGCAACCCTGGACACAGGAAACATCGCCGTACCTGCGCCGCTTCGCCTGTGAAGCGCTGCGCCCACGCGGTGTCTGGGCCACGCATATCGCACTGTTCAAGCAGCATCCGGAACTTGCGTTACCCATGTTGGAAGCACTGGCTGACGACCCGGAACGCTATGTGCAGGATTCGGTCGGCAACTGGCTCAATGACGCCGGCAAGACTCATCCGCAGTGGCTGCGCGAGCTGTGCACGCGTTGGCAGCACGAGCGCCACAGCGACGCCAACGCCTACATCCGCAAACGCGCATTGCGCTCGTTCCGGTAGTGCCGGCCGCTGGCCGGCAACCCCGCAACCCCGTAAACCTCAAGGACGAACCACCATGTCGCACACCTTCATCGAGCTCTACACCGCCACACCAGCCTGGACCGCACTCCCGCCCGAGCAGCGGAATGCCTTCTTCGCCCGTATTGGCGCCGGCATGCAGCAGTTCGATCCAGCCCGCATCACGCCGCTGGCGATGGGCAGCATTGCCACGGACGTACCGCACGGCAGTGGTGAGCAGTTCTATGCCGTCTGGTGCTGCGCCAGCCGCGAGGAGGCCGACGCGCTGGTGGCGGGCATCGCCGCCACCGGCTGGCACGACTACTTCACCACCACCCATGCGGTAGGCGCGGTGGACGACATGGCCCAGCATCTGGCTGATCTGGCTGCGTTGTAGCGGCGCGAAGAGCGCTCGCATAGCGCAGCCCACGGCATGGATGGCACATGCGCCTGTCACCCAGACACGGTAAACAGTGCATTGCCCATGTCCATCCGCAGGGAAGTCGATCATGCAGAGCACGCTCCAGGTCACGCTGTTCGGCCCTCTTGGCGACAGCCCGGCGTTGCAGTTGCCGGGCCTGGAGGGGCCGTCGGTGGCCATCCCGGAATCGGCCCTGCGGCGGTTGGTTTCCGACCTCTACACCGCGCGTTCCCTGCTCAACCCCGAGCAGCTGGACGAAGCCAGGCAGGAGCTGGACCGCGTGCTGGAGCGCTGGGCCGACATCCATGAGGGCCTGCTGCTGGACGTGGAAGTGCATGGTAAATGAGCAACTTCGCGTGGCTGCCGCCGCGTAGGCATGGCTGGTGCGCACCTCGCTGAACCGCGTCCCCAGTTGCGGATGAAACATTTTGCACTGCGCAAAAGCTGTGCTATCAATAGATCCCATGAACGCAGCCGCCACCCGCTTTTACTGGTATTACTTTCCGAAGCCACTGGCGGAGGAAGGACTGCGCTCACCCTGAAGAAAGCTTCAGACGCATTCCCGAAAGCCGCCAGCGAACCTGGCGGCTTTTTTCATGCCGCCACGCTGGGGGCCCCCAACGTTCCGGAGATCTCCTGCAATGCCCCCGCACACCGACGACCTGCGTATCCGCACCATCGAACCGCTGACACCGCCTGCCCAGCTGCTGGCGATGCTGCCTTGTGACGATGAAGCTTCCGACACCGTCAGCGCCTCGCGCGCGGCCCTGCACCAGATCCTGCATGGCCGTGACGACCGCCTGGCGGTGGTGGTTGGCCCGTGCTCGATCCACGACCCGAACGCCGCCATCGAGTACGCCCAGCGCCTGAAGCCGCTGCGTGACGCGCTGGCCGGTGAGCTGGAGATCGTCATGCGCGTGTACTTCGAGAAGCCGCGCACCACGGTGGGCTGGAAGGGCCTGATCAACGACCCGGACCTGGACGGCAGCTTCAGGATCGACAAGGGCCTGCGCATTGCCCGCGGCCTGCTGCGCGACATCAACAAACTCGGCCTGCCGGCCGGCGTCGAATTCCTCGACGTGATCTCGCCGCAGTACATCGCCGACCTGGTGGCATGGGGCGCGATCGGCGCACGCACCACCGAAAGCCAGGTGCATCGCGAGCTGGCCTCGGGGCTGTCGTGCCCGGTCGGCTTCAAGAACGGCACCGATGGCAACGTGAAGATTGCGGCCGATGCCGTGGGTGCGGCATCCAACCCGCATCACTTCCTGTCGGTCACCAAGCAGGGTGGCACCGCCATCGTGTCGACCACCGGCAACCCGGACTGCCATGTGATCCTGCGCGGCGGCAAGCAGCCGAACTACGACGCAGGCAGTGTTGCCGAGGCCTGCCAGGTGCTGGCCAAGGCCAAGCTGCCGACGCGCCTGATGATCGACGCCAGCCATGCCAACAGCCTGAAGAACCCGGAGAACCAGCCGAAGGTGATCGAGGACATCGCCGTTCAGCTGGAAGACGGCGAACAGCGCATCGTTGGCGTGATGATCGAGAGCCATCTGGTCGGTGGCCGCCAGGAACTGGTGGAAGGCCAGCCGCTGGTCTATGGGCAGAGCATCACCGATGGCTGCATCGACTGGGACACCACCGTGACGGTGCTGGAGCGACTGGCTGCGGCCGTGCGCGCCCGTCGCGACGTGAAGGTGTCCGAAGCAGCTTGATGGAAGCCGCCTGAGTGCGGCACGTGTGTGGATGGCGGCCAGCGCCTGCGGGGGTGCGGCCGCGATCAGGGCCGGTCGGAGTTGGAGACCGGCCCATCTGCACCGGCGATGCGCCTGGCGCTGCGCATGAGCGACAGCGCCAGGTACATCGCCGGGGTGGCAGTAGATCCACGCCATGCGTGGACGATTCGCCGTCCCCGGCAATGACGGCTACGACCGCTGGAGGCCACATTTGTCGCGGGCCCGTCGGGTCGCACCCGGCACGCCAAGTGGTCCAGTCCGCACAGTGCGATGATCCGCCTTGGACACGTAGAGTCGAGCTTGCTCGACTGCGGAAAAACGTGCACCAACGGCAGTCGAGCAAGCTCGACTCTACTCAAGGTCCGCAGTAGATCCACGCCATGCATGGATGTGGGCCACAATGCGATCACTTCTCCTTGCGGCTGCCGCCATGAAAGAACTGATCATCCCTGAAGCTGCCCAACGCGACGAATCTTCGGTCGAGATGATTCGCGTGTGGATCGCTGAGCGCGGGCTGCATGCATCATTGAAAGTGGGGCTGTACGAGGATCGCCCTGACATCCGCGAAGAACGTGCCTGGGGGCGAATTCTTGCAGATGTTGCCCAGCACGTTGCCGACGCGCTGGTGACCAGTGAGGGCATGGACCGTGACGTGGTGGTCGAGGCCATCAAGGCAGCCTTCAACGAGGAGCTGCAGGCGCCATCCAGCGGCCGGTCCGGCGGGTTCGTCGTGCGGCATTGACGGTAGATCCACGCCACGCGTGGATGAATTCCCCGCCCCACCTTCACCGCTTCGCCCGAATCCTCGCCAACGCCAGATACATCGCCGGGGTCGTGTACAGCGTCAACCATTGGCTGACCAGCAAGCCGCCGACAATCGCAATGCCCAGCGGTTGCCGCAGCTCCCAGCCTTCGCCATTGGCCAGCATCAGCGGCAGCGTGCCCAGCAGCGCTGCCAGCGAGGTCATCAGGATCGGCCGCAGGCGCAACCGTGCGGCTTCCATCACTGAATCCTTCGCGCTCAGCCCGCGCCGCTCGCCGGCCAGTGCGAAATCCACCAGCAGGATGGTGTTCTTCATCACCACGCCCACCAGCAGGAACAGGCCGAGCAGGGCGATCAGGTTCAGTTCGTTGCCGAACAGCCACAGCGCCAGCAGCGCACCGACACCGGCCGAAGGCAGGGTGGACAGGATCACCAGCGGCTGCAGGAAGCTCTCGTAGAGGATGCCCAGCACCAGGTAGACCGCCAGCGTGGCGCCCAGCACCAGCCATAGCTGGCGCGCGCGCAGCTGATCCAGGCCGCCGGCTTCGCCGGACAGTTTTCCCTGGACCGAACGTGGCAGCATCAGTTTCGACATCGCACCATCGATCGCCTGCGTGGCCTGTTCCAGGCCCACCCCCGGTGCCAGTGCGAACTCGATCCAGATCGAGGCGAACTGCTCGCTGTGGTACACCCGGTCCGGTGCCATGCCATAGCGCCAGCTGGCGATGCTCGACAGCGGAATGCGCTGGCCGTTGCCATCGATCACCTGCAGGCGTGACAGCGTGCCCGGGTCCTGGGTGTGCTTCGGGTCCAACTCCATCACCACGCGGTACTGGTTGAGGCTGTCGTACAGCGTGGCGACCTGGCGCTGGCTGAAGGAGTTGTTGAGCATGTTGGCCACCGTGCGCAGGTCGACGCCGTGGCGCGCGGCTGCTTCGCGGTCGATATCCAGCACCACCTGGCGCATGCCCGCTTCACCCTGTGCTTCCACGTCCACCAGTTCGGGCAGGCCACGCAGCGCGGCCGCCACCTTCGGCGCCCATTCGCGCAGTGGTGCTGTATCGGCCGACAGCAGCTGGAACTCGTACTTGCCGCTGCTGCCGGCGCCCTCCAGGCGGATGTCCTGGTCGACCCACAGATAGAGATTGCCGCCGGGCAGCTTGGGCAGCCGCGCGCGCAGGCGGTCGATCACCTGTTGGCTGGACACCTTGCGCTCGGCCAGCGGCTTCATCTTGATCATGATGAAGGCGTTGTTGACCCCGTTGCTGCCACCGATGTAGCCGATGATGTCCTCGATGGCCGGATCGGACAGCAACAGCTTCCTGTACGCATCGATCTTCGGTTGCATGGCCTGGAAGGACAGGCCGTCATCGCCGCGCGCGAAGCCGCGCAGCTGCGCGGTGTCCTGCTTGGGCACGATGCCCTTGGGCACCTGCTGGAACAGCCACGTGTTAAGCGCGATGACTGCAACGAAGGCCAGCAACGGCCAGCGCAGCCGGCGCAGGCTGGCCTGAAGCGTGCGCAGGTAGGCGCTGCGCACACGTTCGAACAGCGCATTGCTGCCCCGCTGCCAGCGCGAGGGTTGCTGCGCGGCATCCACGAACAATCGTGCACACAGCATCGGCACCAGGCTCAGCGCGACCAGCACGGAGACCGTCATGGCCGCCACCAGGGTCAACGAGAATTCGCGGAACAGGCGTTCGACGAAGTCGTCCAGGAACAGGATGGAGACGAACACCACGGCCAGTGCAACGTTCATCGACAGCAGCGTGGCACCGACTTCCGATGCGCCACGCACCGCCGCCTGCCAGCGGTCAGCGCCCAGCTCGCGATGGCGGGCGATGTTCTCCAGCACCACGATGGCATCGTCCACCACCAGCACCGCCGCGACAATCAACGCCGTCAGCGAGAGCGTGTTGAGCGAGAAGCCCATCAGCGCGATCAGCGCCAGCGTACCGAACAGCACCACCGGAATCGCCACGCTGGGCACCAGTGCAGCACGCCAGTGGCCGAGGAAGGCCAGCACCACCAGCACCACCAGTACGATCGCCAGCACCAGGGTGAGCTCTGCCTCATGCAGGGTGGCGCGGATTACCGGCGAGCGGTCCATCACCAGCCGCATGTCCACGCCGGAGGGCAGCAGTGCATGCAGCTGGGGCAGCTGGGCCTGGATGGCATCGACGGTGGCGATGATGTTGGCGCCGGGTTGGCGGCTGACGATCAGCAGCACGGCCGGGCGTTCGTTGTGGAAGCCGCTGGCGTAACGGTCTTCCACGCCATCGGCAACGGCGGCGACATCGCCCAGCCGCAGCGTGCGGTCGTCGCTCACCTTCAGAGCCAGTTCGCGGTACTGCGCGGCCTGGCGCAGCTGCAGCGGCGCTTCCAGCTGCCACTGCTGGCGGTCATCGCCCACGGCACCCAGCGGGCGCATGGCGTTGGCGCGGCCGATGGCCTGGGCCACGTCCTCCAGCGCCAGGCCTGCATGGTTCAGTGCATTCGGGTCCAGCGATACACGCACGGCGGGCAAGGCGCTGCCGCCCACCTGCACTTCGCCCACGCCCGGTACCTGCGACAGCTTCTGCGCCAGCACGGTGGAGGCCAGGTCATACAGCTGGCCTGGCGAACGCGTGTCCGAGGTCAGTGCCAGCGCCAGGATCGGTGCCTGTGAGGGATTGACCTTGCGGTACTGCGGCATGCCGGGCATGCCACTGGGCAACTGCCCGCGTGCAAGATTGATGGCGGCCTGCACTTCACGCGCTGCCTCATCGATGTCGCGGCCGAGTACGAACTTCAGTTCGATCTGGGTCTGGCCCTGGGTGCTGGCCGAGTCGATGCGTGAGATGCCGGGCAGGCTGCCCAGTGCGCGCTCCAGCGGCGTGGCGACGGTGGCTGCCATCGACTCGGGCGAGGCGCCGGGCAGGCTGGCACTGACTTCAATGGCGGGGTAATCGACCTGTGGCAGCGGCGCCACCGGCAACAGGCGCAATGCCAGCAGGCCGGCCAGCACCAGCGCCACCGCCAGCAGGATCGTCGCTACTGGGCGCTGCACGCAGGCCTGCGCCAGGCGCGCGATGGGGGTCACGCGCGCGCCTCGTCAACGGCCACCGGGGACGTCGCACGGCCTCGCTGCAGGCGATCAAAGGCCAGGTAGATCACCGGCGTGGTGAACAGGGTCAGTACCTGGCTGACCAGCAGCCCCCCCACCATCACCCAGCCGAGTGGCTGCCGCAGCTCTGCGCCGGAACCACTGGCCAGCATCAGCGGCACTGCGCCGAACAGCGCGGCCAGCGTGGTCATCAGGATCGGCCGGAAACGCAGCAGCGCGGCCTGATGGATCGCCTCGCGCGGTGACATGCCGCGTGTGCGCTGCGCGTCCAGCGCGAAGTCGATCATCATGATCGCGTTCTTCTTCACCAGGCCGATCAGCAGCACGATGCCGATCACCGCGATCAGGTCCAGGCTGCGTCCGCTTACCCACAGCGCAGCCAGCGCACCGACGGTGGCCGAGGGCAGGGTGGAGAGGATGGTGATGGGGTGGATGAAGCTCTCGTAGAGCACGCCCAGCACGATGTACATCACCACCACCGCGGCCAGGATCAGCCACAGTGTGGACGACAGCGAGCTGCTGAAGGCCGCTGCGGCACCCTGC
The DNA here is from genome assembly GCF_054473855.1 of Stenotrophomonas genospecies 3. Lineage (NCBI taxonomy): Bacteria > Pseudomonadati > Pseudomonadota > Gammaproteobacteria > Lysobacterales > Lysobacteraceae > Stenotrophomonas > Stenotrophomonas genospecies 3. The sequence continues at coordinate 514,315 of NZ_JBTMUR010000001.1, read as the reverse complement.
AGGCGAAGTTCGATGCTCTGCGGCAGGTTCACCTGTGCGCGCGCGGCGTGCACAGCCTCCACCGCTTCGCCCAGCGAAGCGCCCGGGGCAAGGTTGAACGACAGCGTGGCCGCCGGGAACTGGCCCACGTGATTGCGTAGCAGTGCGGACGGACCCACCTCTACCCGCGCCACCGCACCCAGCGGCACGGTCTGCCCACTGCTGCTGCGCACACGCAGGCCCGTGATCGCCTCCGGCCCGGGCTGTCGTGAAGGATCGGCCTCCAGCACCACCCGGTACTGGCTGGCCTGGGTGAAGATGGTCGAAATCTGGCGCTGCCCATAGGCGTCGTACAGCGCATCGGCTACTGCTTCCACGCTTACGCCCAGGCGCGCCGCCGCATCGCGGTCGATCGCCACGCGCGCCTGCCGGCCCTGCATCTGCAGATCGCTGGCGACATCGCGCAGTGCAGGTTGCTGGCGTAGCGCCTGCAGCAGCTTCGGGGTCCAGCGTTCCAGTGTTTCAAGATCCGGCGTGGTCAGGGTGAACTGGTACTGGGTGCGGCTGATGCGGTCTTCGATGCCCAGCTCCTGCACCGGCTGCAGGTACAGGGTGATGCCGGGGATACTCGATACGCGCTGTTGCAGGCGCGCCATCACCACGGCGGCGCCGTCGCGGTCGCCGTGCGGTTTCAACTCGATCAGCAGGCGGCCGGTATTGAGCGTGGCGTTGTTGCCGTCCACGCCGATGTAGGACGAGACGCTGGCCACCGCCTCGTCGGCTTCGATGGCCGCCGCCAGCGCCTGCTGGCGCTGGCGCATGGCCTGGAATGAGATCGCCTGCGGCGCTTCGCTGATGCCCTGCACCAGGCCGGCATCCTGCACCGGGAAGAAACCCTTGGGCACGGCGAAGTACAGCGCCACGGTCAGTGCGAGGGTGGCAACGGTGGCCAGCAACATCAGCGGCTGGCGCTGCAGCACCCAGCGCAGCTGGCGGTCGTAGAGGCTGATGACGCGGTCGAAGACATCGGGCGCATGTGCAGTCTTCGCGTGCGGCTTCAGGAACCGCGCGCACAGCATCGGCGTCAGCGTCAGCGAGACCACCAGCGAAATGCTGATGGCTACCGCCAGTGTCACTGCGAACTCATGGAACAGTGCACCCACCAGGTCGGCCATGAACAGCAGCGGGATCAGCACCGCGATCAGCGAAACAGTCAGCGACACCAGGGTGAAGCCGATCTCGGCTGCGCCTTTCAGCGCTGCATCGCGGGGGCTTTCGCCTTCCTCCAGATGGCGGGCGATGTTCTCCAGCATCACGATGGCGTCGTCCACCACGAAGCCGGTGGCGATGGTCAGCGCCATCAGCGTGAGGTTGTTGAGCGAATAGCCGGCCAGCAGCATCACCGCGAAGGTGCCGATGAGCGACAGCGGCACCGCGACGCTGGGAATGAGCGTGGCCGGCAGATTGCGCAGGAACACCCAGGTGACCAGCACCACCAGGCCGATGGCCAGTACCAGTTCTTTCTGCACGCCGCGCACCGACGCGCGGATCGATTCGGTGCGGTCGCTCAGTACATTCATCTGCACGCCGGCGGGCAGCGTGGCCTGCAGCTGCGGCAGCAGCGTACGCACCTGCTCGACCACGGCGATCACGTTGGCGCCGGGCTGGCGCTGGATGTTCACCAGCACTGCCGGCGTGGTACCGCTCCACGCAGCCAACTGGCGGTTCTCGGCGCCATCGGTAATGGTGGCTACATCGCCCAGCCGCAGCGGCGCGCCGTCGCGCCAGGCCAGTATCAGGGCACGGTACTCATCCACGCTGCGCATCTGATCGTTGGCATCGAGCATCACCGCGCGGATCGGGCCATCGAAACTGCCCTTGGGCAGGTTGACGTTGGCGGCGGCGATGGCGGTGCGGATGTGGTCCATGCCCAGGTTGTTGGCGGCCAGCGCCGCTGGATTGACCTGGATGCGCACCGCCGGGCGCTGGCCACCGGCCAGGCTGACCAGGCCGACGCCGGGCAACTGCGCCAGGCGCTGGGCGATGCGCGTATCCACCAGATCGTGCACCTGCGGCAGCGACAGGCCTTGCGAGGTCACCGCCAAGGTCAGGATGGGGGTGTCGGCCGGGTTGACCTTGCGGTACACCGGCGGCACCGGCAGGTCCCCGGGCAGGAAGCTGCCCGCCGCGTTGATGGCGGCCTGCACGTCCTGCTCGGCCACACCCAGCGACACCTCCAGCCCGAACTGCAGGGTAATGACCGAGGCGCCACCGGAACTGGTCGACGACAGTTGTTTCAGGCCGGGAATCTGGCCGAGCTGGCGCTCCAGCGGTGCGGTGATGGTGCGTGTGGTCAGTTCGGGGCTGGCCCCCGGATACAGCGTGGTGATCTGGATGATCGGGTAATCGACCTGCGGCAGCGCCGCCACCGGCAGCAGGCGATAGGCCAGCACGCCGGACAGCAGCAGCGCCACCATCAGGAGAGTCGTTGCGACCGGGCGCAGGATGAACGGGCGCGAGAGGTTCATGCGCCGGCCTTGGTCGCGGCCTCCTCGGTGATGATCTCCACCGCCGTGCCGTCTTCCAGCCCGTCGATGCCTTCGATCACCACCTTGTCCCCTGCGGCCAGCCCGGAGCGCACGGCCACGCGTCCATCATCGGCTGGACCGAGCACCACGGTGCGGCGTTGTGCCTTGCTGTCCTTGTCGACGATATGCACGTAGTTGCCCTGGCTGCCGAACTGCACGGCGGCATCGGGAATCAGCAGCGCGGGCTGCTCGCCCAGCTGCAGGCGGACGTTGACGAACTGGTTGGGGAACAGCGCCAGATCGTGGTTGTCGAAGTGCGCACGCAGTTTCAACGTGCCGGTGGTGGTATCGATGCGGTTGTCGACGCTGGACAGCGAGCCGCGGGCCAGCTGCCGGCGTTCTTCGCGGTCCCAGGTTTCCACCGCCAGTGCCGGTTGCGCCTGCACGGCATCGAGCAGCGCAGGCAGCTCGGGTTCGGGCACGGTGAACAGCACGCTGATCGGCGCGGTCTGCGCCAGCGTCACCAGGCCTTCGGCATCGCTGGCGCGCACCAGGTTGCCCACGTCCAAACGGCGCAGCCCGACGCGGCCACTGACCGGCGCGGTGATGCGGGTGTACTGCAGCTGCAGGCGCGCTTCATCAACAGACGCCTGATCGCTGAGGCGGCGGCCCTGCAGCTGGCGCACCTTGCTCTGCTGGTCGCTCAGTTCCTGCCCGGACACGTAGTTCTGCTTCTGCAGTTCGCGGTAGCGCTGCAGCTGGCGCTCAGCGTTTTCCAGCTCGGCCAGATTCTGCTGCTGGGTACCCTGCGCCTGTGCCAGCTTCACTTCATACGGGCGCGGGTCGATCTGCGCCAGCAGATCGCCGGCCTTCACCTGCTGGCCTTCCTGGAAATGCAGCCGTAGCAGTTCGCCATCCACGCGGCTGCGTACCACCACGCTGTGCAGCGGGGTGACCGTACCGACCGCCTTCAGGCGCAGCACCAGCGGCTCGGCGCTGGCGCGTGCCACGCGTACCGGCACCGTTTTGCCCGGCGCATCGTCGCTGCTGCCGGCACCATTCCGGGGCCACAGCCACCACGCCAGAACGGCGACGAGGGCGATGGCCAGCACCGCCCATAACAGGCGGGCACGACGGAAGCGGGAATTTTCGGCGACAGACATGGGGCATCCTGCGCCCTGCGCGCGCAGGGACATGCGGGCCCGTCGGCGCGTTCACGGCACCACGGGCAGCGGGGAGGGAGTTGTCTGGCGGGGCCGCGGGCGCGGCGTGGCTGGATGCCGTCGCGGCAGCGACGGGGTGACAATGGTAGCCAATCACCCCGGCCAATGCCGTATGACCATGGTCATGCAACGCATTCGGTAGTGCCGGCCGCTGGCCGGCAACCTGCCGGAATCTGCGGGCGTGTGCCGTGTTGCCGGCCAGCGGCCGACACTACCGACAAACAATCAATGCACTTCGTCGTGATAGACGAACTTCGGCATTTCCCAGCGGTAGTGGATCGCCAGCAGGCGCAGCGCGAAGCCGCCGCCGAGGCAGCACAGGATCGCGGTGGCGTCGGCCACGCCCCAGTGCAGCAGCAACAGGTAGGCCGCGCCGGTCAGCAGCGCGATGATCGCGTACAGCTCCTTCTGGAAGATCAGCGGCACCTCGTTGCAGAGAATGTCGCGCAGCACGCCGCCGAAGGCGCCGGTCAGCATGCCGGCGATCAGCACGATCGGCATGGCATGGCCGGCCTCGCGCGCGATCGAACAGCCGATCAGGGTGAAGGCGATCAGGCCCAGGCCATCGAGCACCAGGAAGGTGCGGCGGAAGTGGTGCATCCAGCGTGCGACCCAGGTGGCGATCAGCGCCGCACACACGGTGAAGCCCAGGTACTCGGGATGCTTCACCCAGCCGAGCGGATAGTGACCGAGCAGGATGTCGCGCAGTGATCCGCCGCCGAGGGCGGTAACGCAGGCGATCATGACCACACCGAACAGGTCCATGCGGCGGCGGCCGGCGGACAGCGCGCCGGTCATGGCTTCGGCGGAAATGGCGATCAGGTAGATGATGGACAGCAGCATGGGACAGGCTCCGGGCGCGGTGGGGCCGGCCATGCGCGGCTACCGCCACTGCCTGCGCAATGACGGGATGACGATGACCGGTGCCGCTCCCGCTGTCCTTTTGCCTGAGAGTTCAGCGGCGTAGGCCGCGTGCCCCTTCGGCGGATCGTCCCGGGCGTGCCCGGTGACCTCTCTCCAGCTCGGCGAGTCGAATGCATGGTTGGTGGGATTCCAGCCCACCGGCCTGAGCGATCATGGGAGCCTGCGCCTTCGGCGGGCGCCAGCGCGGCGCCTCTCTCCTGCATTCGGGCGCCAGTATATCCGCTGCAGTGCAGCACGGCATAATCCGGGCATGGCCCCGTCCCTCCGCCCGTGGTTCCTGTACCTGCTCGAATGCCGCGATGGCAGCTATTACGCCGGCATCAGCACCGACGTGGACGCGCGCTTCGCCGCCCACCAGGCCGGCAAGGGCGCGCGCTACACCCGGGCCCGGCCGCCGCTGCGCGTGCTGGCCGTGCGCGAGTACCCGGACCGGGCCGCCGCCTCGCGGGCCGAGTGGCAGCTCAAGCAGCAGCCGCGCGAACGCAAGCTGGCCTGGCTGCAGGCCCCGGTCCTGTAGATCCACGCCATGCGTGGATGGTGTGCTGGGCCATGCCATCATCGCCACATCCATCGACACAGGAAGCGGTCCGATGAAATCCTGCTGGATGCTGATGTTGACGTTCTGTATCCCCCTGTCGGCCTGCGCCCAGACTCCGCCACCGCTGCAGCACGGGCAGATCGGCAGCGCCGCCGAACTGGCCGCACAGCGCGGCCCGGACACGCCCGAGCCCATCCACCTGCGCCGCGACCAGGTGCCGCCCGATCTGGTCGACCTGATCCCGCTGGCCGAAAAATGGGGCATCGGCGATGACCTGCTGCGCGATGAGATGCGGGAACATGCCACCGACGCGGAAAAGCGCGCGATAGCTGATGCGCTGAAGCATCGGCATGCGCGCATCTCCGCCTGGCTCGACAGTTTCCCGCAGGGCCAGCCGATGACCGACGAAGCGGCCGCGTTCCTGTACATGCAGCTGAGCGTCGACGAAATGGGCCTGATGCAGTAGATCCACGCCATGCGTGGATGCGGCTTGCCCATGCGATGATCGCCCCGCGCCCAGAGCCGGAGACCCGGATGTCCACGATTGCCCTGCTGTTCGCTCTTTCCGCAGCAACGAGCCCTGCCGCCGACCCGGCCACCATCGCGGCCATCGAAGCCACCTGCCACGATTACGTCGACGGCCAGCTGGAGGCCGACCCGCAGCGCGTCGCCCGCTCCCTGCACTCGGACCTGGCCAAGCGCGCGGTCCTCGGCGATACACCCGACGAACGCTTGGGCCTGCGCCGCATGTCGAAGGAAGAGCTGGTCTCGTTGACGAAGCAGGGCGCGCTGAAGACCCCGAAGGATCAATGGGACCGCCGCTGCACGGTGCTGGACGTGACCGGCAACGCGGCCTCGGTACGGCTGGAAACGCCGTGGTTCGTCGACTACTTCCACATGGGGCGCTTCGACCAGCGCTGGGTCATCGTCAACGCGCTGTGGTACCCGAAACCGAAGGCGCGGTAGAGCGATGCGTGCCGCAGGTAGAGCTTGGCTTTCAATTGCCGGTACTGCGAGAAAGGAAGACCTCTGCCGGGTTTGGTCGAAACGGCGAGTGCCCGGCGGCCTGATGAGGCAGTAGAGCCACGCCATGCGTGGCTGAGCTCCATGCGGCCTGCACAGACATTCATCCACGCATGGCGTGGATCTACTCCCAGGCAGAGAACCCGTGTCCGTCTTCGGCCCTAGCGCCTCGGTCGCCGGTCTTCCTGGTCATCACCGAAGATGATGCGCGCGCTGCGCTGGTAGCTCCAGTACGCCACGGCCCAGTTCAGCAGCACCACGATGCGGTTGCGGAAGCCGATCAGGAAGAACACGTGTGCGGCCAGCCAGAACCACCAGGCGAGGACGCCCGAGAGTTGCAGCCGGCCCAGGTGCACGATCGCGGCCATGCGGCCGATGGTGGCCAGGTTGCCGAAGTCGGCGTACTTGAACGGCCCCGGTGCGGCCTTGCCATGCAGACGCGCGCGGATCACCTCGGCCACGTACTTGCCCATCTGCTTGGCGGCGGGCGCGACGCCGGGCACCGGCTTGCCATTGGCTTGATTCAGTGCGGCCAGATCGCCGGCCACGAACAGCTCGGGGTGGTCGGGCAGGGTCAGGTCCGGCTGCACCTGCACGCGTCCAGCGCGGTCCAGTGGCACGTCCAGGGTGCGCGCCAGCGGTGAAGCGGCCACGCCGGCGGCCCAGACCACGGTGCGGGCCGGCACGAACTGATCGCCGAGCTTGAAGCCCTGGCTGTCGATGTCGCTCACCGGGGTACCGGTCAATACTTCCACGCCCAGTTTTTCCAGTTGCCGCCGTGCCTTCAGCGAAAGCACTTCCGGGAACGAAGACAGCACGCGCGGGCCGGCTTCGACCAGCCGCACCTTGGCGCTGGCCGGGTCGATATGGCGGAACTCGTTGCGCAGCGTATGCCGCGCGATTTCGGCCAGGGTGCCGGCCAGTTCAACACCGGTGGGGCCGCCGCCGACCACGGCGAAGCTCAACCACGCCGCTTTCTTCGCCGGGTCCGGCTCGGCCTCGGCGCGCTCGAACGCCAGCAGCAGCTTGCGGCGCAGTGCGATGGCATCGTCCAGCGTCTTCAGCCCGGGCGCATCATCGGCCCATTGGTCGTTGCCGAAGTAGGCGTGGGTGGCGCCGGTAGCCAGCAGCAGGCTGTCGTAGTCCAGCGTGCTGCCATCGGCCATGCGGATCTGCCGGGCCTGCTTGTCGATGGTCACCACTTCGCCGAGGCGGACTTCCACATTGCGCTGGTGGCCGAGGATGTGGCGCAGCGGCGCGGCGATGTCCGGCGCGGACAGGCCGGCGGTGGCCACCTGGTACAGCAGTGGCTGGAAGAGATGGTGGTTGCGGCGGTCGACCAGGGTGATGCGTATGCGCTCGCGGGCCAGGGCACGGGTGGCCCAGAGGCCGGCAAAACCGCCGCCGACAACGACCAGATGGGGAACGCGCTCGCGACTCATCGACTCACTCCAGTGGGGGCATTGGGGGAAGCGCCTGGCATCTTCGCACGATGGCGCCCTGTCACGTCAGCGCCCGCATGGATCGGCGATACTCGGGTTCAGGCAACCGCCCGTGAGGAGCCCATGAGCGAACCGGAAAAGCGCATCGCCCTGTTGATCGACGCCGACAACGCGCCGGCCTCGAAGATCGACGAGGTCCTGGCTGAAGTCGCCCGCTACGGCGTGGCCAACGTGCGCCGCGCCTATGGCAACTGGAAGAGCCCACGGTTGAAGGGATGGGAGGCGGTGCTGCACGAGTACGCGATCCGCCCGATCCAGCAGTTCGCCTACAGCAAAGGCAAGAACGCGTCGGACATGGCGATGGTGATCGATGCCATGGACCTGCTGTACGCGCGCAATCTGGATGGCTTCGCGATCGTGTCCAGCGATGCCGATTTCACCCCGATGGTGATGCGCCTGCTGACCGATGGCGTGAAGGTGTATGGCTTCGGCGAGAAGAAAACGCCGGAACCATTCGTCAATGCGTGTTCGAAGTTCACCTATCTGGAAGCGCTGGGCCAGACCCATGCCAGCGTGCCGGATACCGAACAGGCGTCCAGCGAACAGGCATCGAACGAGCCCGTGGCCAACGACGATGCGCGTCCACGCAAGAGCGGCGCGGAAATGCGCAGCGATACGCGGCTGGTGAAGATGCTGCGCCGTGCGGTGTCCTCGGCCGAGGGCGAGGATGGCTGGTCGCACCTTGGCCCGGTCGGCAGCCAGATCGGCAACCAGGCGTCGTTCGACCCGCGCAACTACGGCTACGGCAAGCTCAGTGACCTGCTGGCGGCGATCGGGCTGTTCGAGCTGAAGAAGGACGGCAAGTCCTCCTACGTGCGCGCGCTGCCGAAGAAAAACCGGTAGTGCCGGCCGCTGGCCGGCAGCGCGCAGATGCCCGATTCCACATCCGCCACCCACACACCCACTCCGATCAGGCGTATCGTTGCCGCTCGCATTGCCAGCAAGGAAAAACCCGCATGTTGAAGATCTGGGGCCGCCGCAATTCCAGCAACGTCCGCAAGGTGCTGTGGTGCGCCGAGGAAATCGGCCTGCCGTACGAATCCATCGAGGTTGGTGGCAGCCATGGCGGCACGCAGACGCCGGAGTACCTGGCGATGAATCCCAACAGCCTGGTGCCGGTGATCGAAGACCATGGCCTGCCGCTGTGGGAATCGAATGCCATCGTGCGCTACCTGAGCGCGCGCTACGCGCTGGGCACGCTGTACGCCGAAGACCCGATGGAACGCGCCCAGGCCGAGAAGTGGATGGACTGGAGCACCTCGCGCATGGCGCCGCTGTACACCGACCTGATCTGGGGCATCATGCGCACCGCCCCAGCTGACCGCGACGAAGCGCGCATCAATGCCGCCATCGTGCGTGCCGGTGACTACCTGGCGATGGCCGATGCCACGTTGGCCAGACAGCCGTGGCTGTCGGGCGAGACGTTCGCGATGGGTGACATCCCGCTGGGCTCGCTGATCTATGCCTGGTTCGAACTGCCCATCCAGCGCCCGGACCTGCCGCACCTGGCCGACTGGTACGCCCGCCTGCGCGAACGCCCGGCCTACCAGCGCGGCGTGATGTCGCCGCTGACCTGAGGGGTAGCGCCGGGCCATGCCCGGCGAGCGTGGTATGCGGAGGACCGCCGGGCATGGCCCGGCGCTAGCGTTCGTCTGCCTCAATACAGATCCGTCGGGTCCATACGGACCGACGGTAGAGTCGAGCTTGCTCGACTGTTTCTGGCGCACGGCAGTCGAGCAAGCTCGACTCTACGCAGCATTGGGCAGCGCCCTCAATACAGATCCGTCGGATCCACATCCAGCGACCAGCGCACCTTGCGTGCCTCCGGCAGCGCATACAGCTGCGGCACCAGCTGGGCCAGCACGCCATGCAGCGGTGGCCGCTGCAGCGCGGACAGCAGCAGCTGGGTGCGCTGGTAGCCGGCACGCCGCGGCATTGGCGCCGGCATCGGCCCGTAGGCCTCGACCACATTCTGTTCCCCCAGCAGTTGCCGCGCCGCCAGCAGGAACGCATTGGCATGCTCGACCTGCTGTGCCTCGGCGCGCATCAGTGCCAGATGCGCGAACGGCGGGAATCCGGCGGCCTGGCGCTGGTTCAACTCGGCCTGCGCGAACAGGTGGTAGCCACCGCTCACCAGGGTTTCCAGCAGCGGATGCCCGGGGTGATGGGTCTGCAGCCAGACCTCGCCGGGATCGCGTGCACGGCCGGCGCGGCCAGCGACCTGGATCAGCTGCTGTGCCAGTTTTTCACTGGCACGGAAGTCGGCCGAGAACAGCCCTTCGTCGATGCCCACCACCACCACCAGTGTCAGCTTCGGCAGGTCGTGGCCCTTGGCCAGGATCTGCGTGCCGACCAGGATGCCGGGTTGGTCGCCCAGCCTCGCCAGCTGCTGTTCCAGTGCGTCGCGTCGTGAGGTGGTGCCGCGGTCGATGCGCACCACCGGAAAATCGGCGAAGGCGGCGGTGAGGTGCTCTTCCAGGCGTTCGGTGCCGATGCCCTGCGGCTGCAGCGCCAGGCTGCCGCAGGCCGGGCATGCCAGCGGCGCCGGTTGCCGCGCACCGCAGTGGTGGCACTGCAGCCGGCGGCCGCCACCATGCACGGTCATCGGTGCATCGCAGCGCTGGCACGGCGCGGTCCATCCGCAGTCGTGGCACAGCAGCACCGGTGCGTAGCCACGGCGGTTCTTGAACACGAGCACCTGCTGGCCACGCTGCAGGTGCTCGCCGATGCCGGCCAGAACATCGGCCGAGAGGCCATCGTGCAATGGCCGTTTGCGCACATCAAGGATGCGCACGCGCGGTGGTCGTGCATCGCCGGCACGCTGCTTCAGGCGCAGGTGGGTGTAGCGCCCGGCATAGGCGTTGTGCAGTGTTTCCAGCGAGGGCGTGGCACTGCCGAGCAGCACGGGAATGCCGAGCGCCTTGGCGCGCACCAGGGCGAAATCGCGCGCGTGGTAGCGGATGCCGTCCTGCTGCTTGTAGCTGCCGTCATGTTCCTCGTCGATGATCAGCAGACCGGCCTGCGGCAGCGGCGTGAACACTGCCGAGCGGGTGCCGACAATGACCCGTGCTTCACCACGTGAGGCGGCTGCCCAGACGCGAGCGCGCTCGTTATCGTTCAAGCCCGAATGCAGCGCATGCACGGCGATGCCGAGGCGGCCGCGGAAGCGTGCCAGGGTCTGCGGAGTCAGGCCGATTTCCGGCACCAGCACCAGCGCCTGCCTGCCCTGTGCCAGGCAATGGATGATCGCCTGCAGGTAGACCTCGGTCTTGCCGCTGCCGGTCACGCCATCCAGCAGGAAAGGCTGGAAGCCGTCGGCGGCGTTGATCGCAGTCACGGCCTCGGCCTGGTCCGGGTTGAGCGTGGGCCCGGGCAGCGGCTGCGCATGCTGCGGTGCCACCGTCATCGCCACGCGCTCGGCCAGTGCACGCTTGGCCAGACTGCGTGCGGCGGTGCGCCAGTCCTCCATGCGTTCGCCCAGTACGTCTTCATCCACCACGGCCTCGGCCAGCAGTTCGGCCAGCTGCCGCGGGCGGCTGCCGGCGCGCAGCTTCCCGCGCTGGGCATGGCCTTCGGGTGTCAGTTGCCAGCCCCAGTGATGGGTGTCGGGCAGGGCCTCGCCGTGGCGCAGCGGGCCGGGCAGGGCAGTGCTGAGTACTTCGCCCAACGGCGCGTGGGTGTAGCGCGCCAGCCACTGCAGGCTCTGCCACAGCTCACCCTGCAGCAGCGGCTGCGGGTCGCACCAGGCCAACGCCTGGCGGAGTCCCTGGCCGTCGTCGGTCTGGCCGTGTCCCACCACCACACCGACCAGCTCACGGTTGCCGAACGGCACCTTCAGGCGGCAGCCGACCGCAACCGTGGGGGCCACGCCCTCCGGCGACAGGTAGTCGAACAGGCGGGGCAGGGGGACGGGCAGGGCGACCTGCAGGGTCGGAATCGGTGAAAGCATCGGGCCAGTGTACCGGGCCATGCGCGCGCGAATGGCGGAGTGGGCGGCGGCGGGGCGGGGTCCGTTGAATCATAAATGTCACCTAAATATCGGTGTCCATTGGAGATTCAGTCTTATCCACATGTTCTGTGGATAACGCTGTGCGTTACCGGTCGGCGGGCGCGCAGGAGGCCGATGGCGACGGCCTCACGCTCGGGTTGGTCAAAAAATCGCCATACTTTAAAATCCATCAAAATCAATGAGTTAAGTGTGAAACAATGCTGAAACAGAGTGAATTCAGCTGGATGCCACAGTTTCCTGCGCAGGCAGCGTGGTGCTGTGCACAACCTGCAGCACGAAGTGCCTGTGGGCGCAAGTCCTACGGGCGCCGATGGCCTGCCGCTATCATGCGGGCAGACCTTTGGAGTGATCGATGACGGCTGTGCCCGCCCCTGTTTCCTCGACCGCGGCCGGCGCGCTGTCGGCGTTCCTGCGAGGCGTTGAACGCCGCGCCCTGGTGGTGGCTGAACTGCAGTGCGGCGATGCTGCCCGGGCCGAACAGACCCTGGTGGCGGTGATGCGCGCGTTTGCGGCGGTCGCCAGTGACCTGCCGATGGCGCAGTGGCCAACCCGCTTCTGGACCCTGCTGGGCCAGCGCCAAGCGCTGCGTGAGCCGGTGGGCGGCCAGTGGGAGCCGCCGCTTGCCGCCTTGGGCCAGATGGGACCGTTGCCGCGCCTGGCGCTGTTGCTGCGGGTGGGCGGCAGCCTGGATGAAGGTATCGCCACGCGCGTGCTCGACCAGGACGAAGCCGGCTACCAGCAGTTGCTGGCCGATGCCTGCCCGCGTGACGCGCACGGCCAGCCCGACGCCTCGGCCTGGCGCCAGCTGGCCGAACAGGTGCAGCTGCGCATCCGCGATCTGCCCGTCAAACGCCTGCAGCAGCTGCAACAGCCGGCCGCACCGACGAACAGCAGTGAAGCGCCGACCTCCAGCTGGCGCACCCCGCAGCGCGACGAGCGGGCTGCAGCCACTGGCAAGCGCCGCCGCGCCAATGCCAAGCCGCGCTGGCGCGGTCCGTTGATCCTGCTGATAACCGTGGTGGTACTGCTGGCCGCCGCGCTGGGCTGGCGCCATTGGCAGGGACATTCGTTCGGCAGCGACGCACCGCTGCCGGAAGGCGTGGTTGGTGAGGCGGGTCCCGTCACGGTGGAAGCACTGCCGCCGAGCAAGGTCAATGCCACGCCGGACGCGACCCCTGCGCAGGCGACGGACGACGCCACGATGCTGGCCGACCGCGACTATCCGCTGGTGGCCGATGCCGATCTGTATGCATGGACCGCCGCGGGCGGCCCGCTGCCGGTGGACGAGTCGCAATCCAAGCCGAGTCGGCCGGAGCCGGCCAGCGCCACGCTGGAAACCGCTGCTGCCGATGAATAAGACCGTATTCGCCAGCCTGCTGCTGGCCCTGCCGTTGTCGCTGTCCGCCGCGCCGCAGACCTTGAACGTGCCGCTGCCGCCGCCAGTGCCGGGCAGTTCACCGGCGGCCCCGGCCACCACAGGTACGACGCCCGCTGCGTTCGCCCAGCTCGATGCCCAGCAGCAGCGCCAGCGCCGCGCCGACTACGCCGCATGGCGGGCATTGCCGGAGGGCGAGCGTGAGCGGATCCGTCAGGCCGCTGCGCGATTCAATGCGTTGCCGGCCGACCAGCAGCAGCGCCTGCGCCAGCAGTTCCAGGCGCAGGACCAGGCCTTCCGCGAAGGCTGGCGGCTGGGCCCGCAGCTGGGCCTGGAGTTCCCCAAGCTGCACGGCCTGTTCGGCTTCGTGCCGCCGGAACAGCGCGAGGCCGCGCTGGCCGTGCTGCGCCAGCTCAGCCCGGCGCAGCTGGCCCAACTGACCTTGGTGGCACAGCGCACGCCACCGCAGGAGCGCGACAAGGTCCGCGGCGCGTTCCTCGCGGTGCCGCCGGCCGAGCGCGATACCTGGCTCAAGCGCCAGGCCGGGCAGTAGAAAGAAAAGGGGACGGAGGGGATTAAGTCGTATTCGGCACAGTCGGGCTTGAAACGACTTAATCCCCTCCGTCCCCTTTTTCTGTTCGTAACGTGATCGCAACGCGTGATGCCGGGGCCTGCCGGAACCCAGCATTCACGCCATGTCATGGGAATGCGCGCGCTGCACGCGTAAGATGGCGGCCCGCAACCCGGTGCCTGTGCCCTTCGCGCGCAACCGTAGTTCGCGTCAAGCACCTTATGTCTACTGCAACCTCCACGCCGCGCTTCAGCAAGGAAGTCGGCGCTACCGGTCTGCTCGCCCTGCCGCTTGTGCTCGGGCATGTGTCCACCGGTCTGATCTCCTTCGTCGACAATGTCATTGCCGGCCACCACGCCACGGCGACCCTGGCCGCGGTGACCATCGGCACCGCCCTGCTGTGGCTGCCGATGCTGATCCCGATCGGCACCCTGATCTCACTCACCGCCTCGGTGTCGCAGCTGCATGGCGCTGGCCGCGAGCGCGAGATCGGCCCGCTGTTCCGCCAGGCACTGTGGCTGGCGCTGGGCCTGGGCCTGATCATGTTCACCTTCCTCACCGTGGTGCCGCCGCTGCTGCCTGCGTTCGGCATCGCACCGGACATCGTGCCGGGGGCCACCGCGTTCCTGCACGCGGTGCGCTGGGGCGGACCTGCGCTGACCCTGTACTTCTGCATGCGCTATCTCAGCGAGGGCATGCACTGGACGCTGCCGACCATGCTGCTCGGCTTCGGTGGCCTGCTGGTGCTGGCACCGATGGGCTACGTGCTGGCCAACGGCAAGCTCGGCTTCCCGGAAATGGGCGCCGAGGGCCTGGGCATCGCTTCGGCGGTGATGATGTGGCTGCAGGCGATCGCCTTCGCCACCTACCTGTGGTTCACCAAGCGCTTTGCCCACCTGCAGCTGTTCTCGCACTTCGAAGGACCGCGCTGGAAGGCGATCTGGGACCTGCTGCGCACTGGCCTGCCGATCGGCATCACCGTGCTGATGGAGGGCGGCCTGTTCATCGTCACCGCGCTGCTGATCGGCCGCCTTGGTGCCAATGAAGCGGCCGCGCACCAGATTGCGATCAACGTCGCCCAGCTGTGCTTCATGATCCCGATGGGCGTGGCCGAGGCCACCACCGTGCGCGTCGGCCATGCGGTCGGTCGTGGCGATGGCTTCGGCGTGCGGCGCGCGGCCTGGGCCGGCTACGCGATCATCATGGGTACGCAGACGTTGTCGGCAGCGGTGCTGCTGTTCGGCCATGACGCCATCGTCGGTGTCTACACCAACGACCTGGCGGTGGCCGGCCTGGCCTCCACCCTGCTGCTGTACGCGGCCACCTTCCAGTTCCCGGATGGCATCCAGGTGCTGTCGGCCGGCGCGCTGCGCGGGCTGAAGGACACCCGCGTGCCGATGTTCATCGCCATGTTCGCGTACTGGGGCCTGGGCATGCCGCTCGGCGCCGGGCTCGGCCTGGGCCTGGGCATGGGCCCGCAGGGCATGTGGATCGGCCTGATCGTCGGCCTGACCGCCGCCGCCATCCTGATGGGCTGGCGCCTGCGTCGCAGCAGCCTGCGCATCGGCCAATCGATGTTGTCCTGATCGTCCCGCCCGCCCTGCCGACCCATGGCGGGCGATCCCCTGACTTGTGTCCGATGCCGCATCACACGGCACCGGCTATGCTGGCACCACGGCAAGAAGCCATCCGGAGCGTTCCATGAATCAACCCGTGCCCCCGCTGCCCCCGGCGCGTCGCAACCCCGTCGCCAGTTTCTTCATCGGGCTGTGGGACGTCATGAACTTCACCCGCCGGTTGATCCTCAACCTGGTGTTCTTCGGCCTGCTGTTCCTGCTGCTGGTGATGTTCGTCATCGCCGCCGGCATGGGCGCCGGTGCCAGCAAATCGCTGCAGGACCGCACGACCCTGGTGATCGCGCCGGAAGGCCGCCTGGTCGAGCAGTTCAGCGCTGACCCGGTCAGCCGCGCGCTGGCCAAGGCGGTGGGCGACAACGGTGCCGAAGAGATCCAGCTGCGCGACCTGCTGCGGGTGATCGAGTCGGCCAAGGAAGACAAGAAGATCGAGCGCGTGGTGCTGGAGCTGGACAAGCTGCAGCCGTCGGGCTTCGCTTCGCTGCGTGAAGTGGCCGCGGCACTGCAGGACCTGCGTGCGTCCGGCAAGCAGCTGGTGGCCTACAGCGAGAGCATGGGCCAGTCGCAGTACCTGCTGGCCGCACAGGCCGACGAGGTCTACCTGGACCCGATGGGGTCGGTGGTGCTCGAGGGCCTGGGCCGCTATCGCCAGTACTTCCGCACCGGCCTGCAGGACAAGCTGGGTGTGGACGTGCACCTGTTCAAGGTGGGCGAGTACAAGTCCGCCGCCGAACCCTACGTGCTCGACGCCGCTTCGCCGGCCTCCAAGGAAGCTGACCTGTTCTGGATGAACGACGTGTGGCAGCGCTACCTGGGCGACATCGCCAAGGCCCGCCGCCTGGATCCGGCACAGCTGGCTGCCGGCATCGACACGCTGCCGGAAGGCATCGCCGCTGCCGGTGGTGACCTGGCCAAGTTCGCCCTGCAGCAGAAGCTGGTGACGTCGCTGAAGACCCGCGAGGAATTCGAGGATCTGATGATCGAGCGCGGCGTGGCTGACGACGATGCCGACGGTGGTTTCCGCAACATCGACTTCGGCTCCTACCTGGGCCAGCTCGATGCGCGCCGCAACCCGGTCGACAGCCGTCCGCAGGTGGCGGTGGTGGTGGCTGCCGGCGAAATCAGCGGTGGCGACCTGCCGGCCGGCCGCATCGGTGGCGAATCGACCTCGGCGCTGCTGCGTGCCGCGCGTGACGACGAGAACGTGAAGGCCGTGGTGCTGCGCGTGGATTCGCCGGGTGGTGAAGTGTTCGCCTCCGAGCAGATCCGCCGCGAAGTGGTGGCCCTGCAGGCCGCCGGCAAGCCGGTGGTGGTGTCGATGGGCGACCTGGCCGCCTCCGGTGGCTACTGGATCAGCATGAATGCCGATCGCATCTATGCCGATCCGTCGACCATCACCGGTTCGATCGGCATCTTCGGCATGGTGCCGAACTTCAGCCGCGCGCTGGACAAGATCGGCGTGCACACCGACGGTGTCGGCACCACCCGTTTCGCCGGTGCGTTCGATGTCACCCGCCCGATGGATCCGGCCGTGGGCCAGGTCATCCAGTCGGTGATCAACAAGGGTTACGCCGACTTCACCGGTCGCGTCGCCGACGCCCGCAAGAAGCCGGTCGAGGCCGTCGACGAAGTGGCCCGTGGACGCGTGTGGAGCGGTGCGCAGGCCAAGGAACGTGGCCTGGTCGATGCCTTCGGTGGCCTGAAGGATGCGGTGGCCGATGCCGCCAGCCGCGCCAAGCTGGGCAAGGCTGATGCCTACCGCGTGCGTTACATCGAGAAGGCGGCAACGCCGTTCGCGCAGTTCGTCAGCGGTTTCGCCGGCAGCCGTGCAGGTGCCTGGATGCTGTCCGACTCGGGCATGGCGCGGATGGTGCTGGCGCGCACGATGCCCGAAGTGGATACGCAGCTGCGATTTGTCGAGAACGCGGCCCGCGAGAAGGGCAACGGCACGCCGGTGAAGGCGCTGGCGTACTGCTTCTGCGGGTTCTGATCGGAGGCCATCCACGCACGGCGTGGATCTACTGGAAGCGCCCGGCCTCGGCCGGGCGTTTTCGTCTGCGGGGTTACTGCGTCGCGTCGGCTTCCGCCTTGCGCTCACGCGCGGCGGCATCGTCCACGGTCTTCTGCACGCCCTTGGCGCGGTCCAGCGGTTCGTTGATTGCGCGCGACATCGCCCGGGGCACCGGTGGCTTTTCCGGGTTCGGCGCCGGTGGGCGCTGGCAGCCCGCCAGCAGCGCGGTGGCCAGCAGGGACGTGGACAGGATCAGGATGCGCATGGCGGCACTCCGTGATGGGCGTGCGGGCAGTGTCGCATCCTCGGCAGGGGGCGGCCGTGAGCGCGTATCCTTGCCGCATCGAAACACAGCGGGCGCGGCCCGGGAGAACACATGACCCAGCAACGGTGGCGCCTGGACGGCCAGACCGCCCTGATCACCGGCGCCAGCGCCGGCATCGGCCTGGCCATCGCGCATGAACTGGCTGGCTTCGGCGCCGATCTGATGATCGTCGGCCGTGATATCGACATGCTGGAGACCGCGCGCGACGAACTGCTGGACGTGTATCCGCAGATGCAGGTGCATGCGCTGGCCGCCGATGTCTCAGACGACGAGGACCGCCGCCAGATCCTGGACTGGGTGGAGGACCATAGTGATGGCCTGCACATCCTGGTCAACAACGCCGGCGGCAATGTCACCAAGGCGGCCACGGAGTATTCCGAGGACGAATGGCGGAAGATCTTCGAGACCAACCTGTTCTCGGCCTTCGAGCTGTCGCGCTATGCACATCCGTTGCTGGCACGCCACGCGTCGTCATCCATCGTCAACGTCGGCAGCGTGTCCGGCCTGACCCATGTGCGCAGCGGCGTGGTCTACGGCATGACCAAGGCGGCGATGCATCAGATGACCCGCAACCTGGCCGTCGAGTGGGCCGAGGATGGCATCCGGGTCAACGCGGTGGCGCCGTGGTACATCCGCACGCGGCGCACGTCCGGTCCGTTGGCGGACCCGGACTACTACGAGGAAGTGATCAACCGCACGCCGATGCGTCGTATCGGCGAGCCGGAGGAAGTGGCCGCAGCCGTGGGCTTCCTGTGCCTGCCGGCGGCCGGCTATGTGACCGGCGAGTGCATCGCGGTGGACGGCGGTTTCCTGCGCTACGGGTTCTGATCTTTCAGCAGGTAGTGCCGACCGCTGGCCGGCAACTGCAATCATCTGCAGATCCTGTGGTTGCCGGCCAGCGGCCGGCACTACCGGTGGCTGTCACCCCGGTACCGGGCAGTTGCTGGCCTCCAGCACGCCCTGCAGCCGTTCGCGTTCACCGCGCACGGTATCGCGGTTCTCCGGCGCGGCGAAGCGCTCACGGCCGCGGGCATCGCGGAAGCGCTGCTGCCAACCACCGCAGCGCTGCGCTTCGGGAAGCGCTTCGCAGTGGTCGCGCACCACTTCACAGCTGGCGGCATTCACCGGCGTCACTCCGCCAAGGCCCTGTACCGTCATCAGCTCGCAGCGGCCGGGCGCGGCTTCGTACTCGTACAGGTAGCCGCCGCCCTGGCTGTCGGTGCACTGGAAGATCGGAGGAAGCGGCGGCTTCGGTGGACCGTCACCTGCGGCGGCGCGGGCCTCGGCATCGCGGCGCAGCGTCGCGCTGTCGAGGATCTGGTCGTCTCCTGCGTGTTCGACCATGCCTGCTTCCATGATCGTGCGTCCTTCGTCCGCGCGTCGCGGTTTTGCTGGGGCCGCAGGGGCAACAGCCGGTCCGGCCGGCACCGGCGCGGGTGTTTCAACGGGCGCGGATGCAGGTTCGGCGGCTACAGGCGCAGCGGCGGCCGCCTGCGAGTTGGCCGGGTCGGGGATGCGCAGCACCTGCTGCTTGCTGCCGGTGGCGCACGGCGTGCGCTGCAGGGTAGGGACGTCACTGCTGCTGGAGGTACAGCGGTAGATCACGCCCTCTTCGGCCAACGCGCTTCCGGGCAGCAGCACCAGGAGCAGCCAGATCACTCGGTTCATGCGCACAGCGTACAGGCTGCGACGGCGTGCTGCGCTCAGCGTTCGCAATCGCGCGACAGGCGCGCATCGATACCGCGCTGTTCGTTGCTGATGGCGGTGCGTTCACTCTGCAGCGCGCTGTTGTAACGGCGATCCAGCTCCCAGCGGCGGTCACTCAGCCGTGCGCAGACTTCCTGTGGTGGCAACGCATGGCAGCTGTCGCGGACCAGCACGCTGCCGGCCGGCACCTGCACGTCCATGCCGATCGAGGGGCGGCGATAACCCGTGCCTTCGCCGATCGGCGTGCCGATGGCCGGGCGTGGTCCGGGATAGGCTGGACCACGATGGCCGTGCGGCAGCCAGACACTGGTCCACAGTGGCACCCAGCGCGGATTGCCTTCGTTGTTGTCGCTGGTATAGCGCCGTCCGTCCTCGCTCACGCACTCGTACATCGGCTGCGGCGGCTGGATGTAGACGTGGCGGACTTCGCGCTCGCGGATGACCGGGGTTTCGCTGGGCGGCGGAGGCGTGGCATCACTGCGCACCACCCGTGGAGCGGGATCGCGCGGGCGCTGCAGGTCGCGCACCTGCTGGCGGCCGCTGTTGCACGGCCTGTCCTGCAGGGCGACGGCACCGTTGCTGGCAACGCAGCGGTAGACACGCACGTCCTCGGCCGCGGGTGCCGTCCACGGCAGCAGCAGGCACAGGCTCAAGGTGGCGCGCAGCAGGGTCATGGCGGCAGGGTGCGTGATTGTCCGCAGCAGCGCAATCGCCGGCTCAGGAGCGCAGCACGTTGCCGCTGAGCGCGTCGCGGATCGGGGTGGGCTGGGCCAGGCCGCCGGTCTGCCCATCGAGGATGCCGTCGAGCAGGCGCAGCAGGCGCGGGTCCAGTTCTTCGCGGCTGCGCGCTGGTGGTTCGCCGGCCAGGTTGGCACTGGTGGAGACCAGCGGGCCGCCCCAGGCGCGGCAGAGTTCGGCCACCAGCGGGTGCGCGCTGATGCGCACCGCGATACCGCTGTGTTCGCCGGTGACCCAGGGCTGCGCGCGCGGGCCGGCAGGCAGGATCCAGGTGTTGGCACCGGGCCAGCTGGCCAGCACCGCGCGCTGGCGGGCGTCGGGCAGCGCCTGCAGTCGCACCCAGCCTTCCAGCTGCGCCAGTTCGGCCGCGACCAGGATCATGCCTTTCTCGATCGGGCGCTGCTTCAGCCGCAGCACCATGTGCACCGCAGCTTCGTGCGAGGGATCACAGCCCAGGCCCCAGACCGCTTCGGTCGGGTAGGCGATCACGCCGCCCGCGCGGAGCGTGGCGACAGCAGAGTCCAGGGTGAGTTCTTTCATGGCGGCGACCGGCCCGGCGTGGGCCTTCATTATCCCCCTGCCGCGTGCAGAAGGGGTGGACCCTGGCACACGGTAGTGCCGGCCGCTGGCCGGCATCAGCGGTAGGTAATGACTGCTTATGGTGGGTGCGGACCGTTAGTCCGCACACCTTGACCCTCATCCACGCATGGCGTGGATCTACTTCTTTGCAGCGGCCTTCTTCGCCGAGGCTTTCTTCGCAGCAGCCTTCTTCACCGCTTTCTTTGCCGGGGCCTTCTTGGCAGGCGCTTTCTTTGCAGCGGCCTTCTTCGGCGCCGCTTCCTTCTTCACCGCGGCCTTCTTTGCCGGGGCCTTCTTCGCGGCAGCCTTCTTGGCGCCGAAGCCCTTGCGCACCGGCTTGCCGGTTTCTTCCATCAGCTGCTGCACTTCGGCCAGGGTAAGCGAGGCCGGCTCGCGATCCTTGGGGATCTTGCCGTTCATCTTGCCGTCGCTGATGTACGGGCCGAAACGGCCGTTCAGCACCTGGATGTCGCTGCCCTCGAACTCCTTGATGATCCGGTTGCGCGCGATCTCTTCCTTCTCTTCGACGAGGAACACGGCGCGGGCCAGGTCGATGGTGTACGGGTCGTCTTCCTTCTTCAGCGAGGCATAGGTGCTGCCGCGCTTGGCGAACGGGCCGAAGCGGCCGATGCCGACGCTGACCGGCTCGCCCTTGTCCTCACCCAGCGCGCGTGGCATCAGGAACAGTTCCAGCGCGTCTTCCAGGGAGATGGTGTGCATCGACTGGCCGGGGCGCAGCGAGGCGAACTTCGGCTTCTCCTCGGCGTCCTCGGCGGTGCTGCCGATGGCCGCATAGGGCCCGAAGCGGCCCAGGCGCACGCTGACCGGCTTGCCGGTCTTGGGGTCGGTGCCGAGCTCGCGCGCGCCACTGGCCTCGGCACGGTCGACCGATTCCTTCTTGTCTTCCACCAGCTCCTTGAACGGCTCCCAGAAGCGGGCCATCAGCGGGATCCACTCTTCTTCGCCACGCGAGACGGCGTCGAGCTCGTCTTCCAGCTTGGCGGTGAAGTCGTAGTCCACGTACCGGGTGAAGTGGCTGGACAGGAACTTGGACACCGCGCGGCCGACGTCGGACGGGCGGAAGCTGCGGCCTTCCATTTCCACGTACTTGCGGAACAGCAGGGTCTGGATGATCGAGGCGTAGGTCGAGGGACGGCCGATGCCGTACTCTTCCAGCGCCTTCACCAGCGCCGCTTCGGTGTAGCGCGGCGGCGGCTGGGTGAAATGCTGTTCGGCCTGGATGCGTTCCAGCGGCACGCGGTCGCCGGGCTTCATCGCCGGCAGCTTGCGGCCTTCGTCCTCGTCTTCGGCGCTCTTGTTGTCCTTGCCTTCTTCGTACACGGCCAGGAAGCCGGGCACCACCACGGTGGTGCCGCTGGCGCGGAACACGTGTTCGCTGCCGGCGGACAGATCGACGCTGACGGTGTTGAGGGTGGCCGGAATCATCTGGCAGGCCACCGCACGCTTCCAGATCAGCTCGTACAGCTTGCGCTCGTCATCGGTCAGGTAGCGCGCCACCTGCGCAGGCGTGCGCAGCGCCGAGGTCGGGCGCACCGCTTCGTGCGCTTCCTGGGCGTTCTTCGACTTGGTCTGGTAGGTGTTCGGCTGGTCCGGCAGCGAGGCGATGCCGTAGTCGCGGGCGATCACGTCGCGGATCTCGGCCAGCGCGTCCTGCGACAGGTTCACCGAGTCGGTACGCATGTACGAGATCAGGCCGACGGTGCCTTCGTCACCGATCGCCACGCCTTCATACAGCTTCTGCGCCACCTGCATGGTCTTGCGGGTGGTGAAGCCGAGCTTGCGCGAGGCTTCCTGCTGCAGGGTGGAGGTGGTGAACGGCGGCGCCGGGCGGCGCTTGCGCTCCTTGCTGGCCACATCGGTGACATGCAGCGAGCCCTGCGCGGCCTGCTGGATGCGCAGGCGGGCGGCCTCGGCGGTGTCGCCGTCGGTGATGGTGAACTGTTCGAACTTCTGCCCGTCCAGCTTGATCAGCTTGGCGTTGAAGTGCTGCGACGGGTGCGCGCACTCGGCGGCGATCGACCAGTATTCGCGGGCGATGAAGGCTTCGATCTCTTCCTCGCGCTCGACGATCATGCGCAGCGCCGGGCTCTGCACGCGGCCGGCGGACAGGCCGCGCTGGACCTTGCGCCACAGCACCGGCGACAGGTTGAAACCGACCAGGTAATCCAGCGCGCGGCGCGCCTGCTGGGCGTCGACCAGGTCGCTGGCGATCGCGCGCGGCTGGCTGATCGCTTCCTTGATGGCGCGCGGGGTGATCTCGGTGAACACCACGCGCTGCATCGGCTTGTCCTTGACCAGCCCGCGTTCCTTCAGGATCTCGGCGATGTGCCAGCTGATCGCTTCACCCTCGCGATCCGGGTCGGTCGCCAGCAGGATGTCGTCGGCGCCCTTGGCGGCCTTGGCGATCGCATCGACATGCTTTTCGTTCTTGTCGATCACGTCGTAGTGCATGGCGAACCCGTTGTCCGGGTCGACTGCGCCTTCCTTCGGGATCAGGTCGCGCACGTGCCCATACGAGGCCAGGACCGTGTAGTCCTTGCCGAGGTATTTGTTGATCGTCTTGGCCTTGGCCGGCGATTCGACGATGAGCAGGTGCTTGGGCATGTCAGGAAAGGTCTGTGGGCGGACCGGGGGAGAGGGGCCGCTAGGGTGGAGCAAACGGCCGCATTAGTGAAGCGGCCACGGGCAAATCCATAAACTGAACGCCCGGTAATGTGCCGGGCGTTCAGGTTTCACCTTATTAGAGGAATCACGCCCGGCCAGCCCATGTCAAGCAGCCAGGCGTGAGGATGGCCGTTCATGAGGCCATCTTGGCGATGAAGCCAACCGCGAACACCATGAGCGCCAGGCCCACCAGCGACAGCAGGCCGGTCAGTACGAGCACCAGCACGGTCACCGTGCCCAGCTCCCGGCGCTGCAGCTGCGGCTGGTCGGTGTAGGCCCAGCGGTCGACCACCAGGGTGTCGCAGATCATGTCGTGCAGGCCCTGCTTGCGCTCGGTGAAGGCGGCCATCAGGAAACCGATGCCGAGGGTGAAGGTGCTGAGCACCGCGGCCCAGTAGCGACCAAATGCGCGGGCCTTGGTCAGGCGCTCGCCATTGCTGCGCACGACCTTGATGCCGACCGCCATCTTGCCCAGCGTGGCACCGCCCTGCGAGGCATGGAACCAGGTGTAGTACGCCATGCCGATGGCCAGGTTGATCAGGGCACTGGCCAGCTGGGCCACGATTTCGATGGCCGATTCGCCGCTGCCCACCGCACCCATGCTGGCACCAAGCGCCACACCGAGGATGGCGCCGATGATGCCGCCGGGGATGGCCAGCACGAAGTAGTCGATCATGTAGGCCGCCACGCGCTTCCAGAAGCCCGCGTAGACCACTTCGCCGCCCATCACCGGCTGGGCATGGCCGCCGCCGCCGAGCGCCGCAGGGGCGCTGTAGGGCGAACTGCTGAGCGCGCCGGTGCCAGGCAGTGGCGCCGTACCGTTGTCGATCGCGGCATAGTCGCCACGCAGGTCGAAGCCGCCACTGCCGGTGGCGGTGCTGGCATCGGCCAGGGTCTGCAGGCCGAGCTCGTCGACCACCTGGCGCAGTGCAGCCCACTGGGCCATGCCCTCGCGCCAGACCAGGGTGTCCAGGTTCAACTGGCCGCGCTGGAAGCGCTGGCGGATCTCCTGGACCGGCAGCGGGCCCTGGCGTTGCTGTCCTTCGGCGTAGTACCACTCAGTCATTGCATGTTCCCTGTTGAATCATCCTTGGAGGTGCTGGCGTGCGCGTGGCTCAGCCGCGGCACGTCGGCGGCAGGTACTTGTCGTTGCTTTCGCCACTGCATTCCCAGCGGCCGCTGTCGCGATCGTATTCCAGCCACAGCAGGTCGCCGTCGATGCCCTTGCCTGGTACCGCCAGCGTTGCTTCGATGCCGCAGTGACCGTTGTTGAAGCGGCCGATGTTCACCGCCGACAGGCCCGCGTTGGCGAAGTCGCCCGGGGCCGGGAAGCCGGCGTCATTGGCACCCGGGCAGCGGCCTTCGTCATCGGCGAAATGCTGCACCTGGTCCTTCAGCGGCTGCAGCGCGGCCACGGCGCTGGCGACTTTGCTGCGCACGGTGTAGTCGTTGTAGGCGGGCAGCGCGATGGCAGCCAGGATGGCCACGATCGGGACCAGCACCAGCAGCAGGCCGCCGCCGATGATGGCGGTCAGGGCGCAGCCGGACAGCTTCTTCTTCGGCGCCGGCAGGGCGGTGGCCGATGCACTGGTGGTGTAGGGCGTGGACGGCGGCAGTACCGGCGGCTGCGGCGGAGGCGGTGCCACCGGTTCCGGATCGGGCTCGGGTTCCACCGGCGGTGCGGCAGCGTCCAGCGCCGGCACGATCAGGCCGAGTTCGTCGACCACGGTGCGCAACGGCTGCCATTGCGGCAGGCCGTCGCGCCAGACCAGGGTGTCCAGGGAGATCTGGTTGTTGCGGAACAACTCGACCAACTGTTCCGCCGGCAGCGGACCCTGCTGCCGGTTGCCTTCTGCATGGAACCACTCGCTCACGGGGACGCTCCTGAATGCGCTATGCCCCCAAGTGTACGGTCAGTGCAGGGGTTCTGGCTCGTCCATGAACATCTGCGTCTCCATCCAGGCGTACGCCGCCTCGGAGCCGGGCTGGTTGAACAGCACCATCAGCACGACCCACTTCAGGTCGTCCAGGTCCAGTTCGTCCTGGTCCAGGGCCATGGCCCGGTCCAGCACCAGCTCGCGCTGGTCGGCGTCGAGGATGCCGTGCTGTTCCAGGTACAGCAGGAAACCACGGCATTCCACGTCCAGCTTGTCCAGTTCGGGGCCGTGGTAGACGCGCACGGGGCCATCGACCCGTGCCTGGGCCACGCTCGGCCGCTGCGCGGCCAGGGCATCGAGCCAGTCGAATGCCTTGTTGATCTCGGTTGGGCTGAAACCGGCCTGGATCAGGCCGTTCTGGAGCGAATCGCGGTCACGGATCAGGTCCGCATCTTCGCTGAAATAGTGTTCAAACAGGTACAGCAGTACGTCCAGGATGCTCTCTTTCATTGCCCCTCGGCCTGCGTCGCGCGACGCTGTGGAGGTGAAGAAACTAGGGAGTTCGACAGTAGCGGCCGTGTACGCACACCACGATTCCCGCCAGTTCCATGGCCAGCAGCATGGAGGACACCTGGGGCGCCGTCAATCCACAGCGCGTGATCAGTGAATCCATACCGCTTGGGTTGTGGTCCAGGGCCCGCCACAAGCACTGGTAGTCAGGGTCGTCGGCCCAGCGCGCCGGCAGGAGTACCGGCGGTGCCTGTTCAGTGGGGGTGGCGAGCCGTGATTGCAAGCCCGGCAGCTGCTGGCGAAGGGCGGGCGCCAGCAGTTCAAGGACCTCCTCCGGGCGCTCGACCAGTGCGGCACCCTCGCGTATCAACCGGTGGCAGCCCGCGGCGCGTGGGTTGAGTACCGAACCGGGCAGGGCACAGACCTCGCGGCCGGCCTCGGCGGCCAGGCGTGCGGTGATCAATGCGCCGGAGCGCTGGGCGGCCTCGACCACCACCGTCGCCAGCGCCAGCCCGGCCACCAGGCGGTTGCGGGCTGGAAAGTGACCGGGGCGTGCCGGTGTGCCCGGCAGGTACTCGCTGAGCACCGTGCCTTCGGTGGCGATCCGGGCCTGCAGCCTGGCGTGGCTGTCCGGGTAAGCCCGGTCCGGGCCGGTGCCGATCACCGCCACGGTGCAGCCCCCGGCGTCCAGCGTGGCCTGGTGGGCGGCCGCGTCGATGCCTGCCGCCAGGCCGCTGGTCACCGCCAGCCCGGCTTCGACGAAGCAGCCGGCAAACCGGGCGGCCAGGGCGCGTCCGCCCGGCGTCGGCGAGCGGCTGCCGACCAGCGCCACCGACGGGCGCCAGGCCAGGCTGGGGTCGCCGGCGATGAACAGCGCCAGGGGTGGGTTCGGGACATCCAGCAGGGGCGGGGGGAATGCCGGATCGGTGAAGGCCAGCAGGTGCTGGTTGTCGTCTTCCAGCCAGCGCCGTGCCGCGGCCCAGGCCCGGGTGTCCGGGCGTTCCAGCGCGGCGCACTGCTCGGGCGTGCAGCCGTGCGCGCGCCAGTTCGCGGCGCCCTGCGCGATCGCAATCTCCGCGCTGCCTGCGGCCTGCAGCAGTGCCCGCCGTGGCGCCAGCGCGCCGCCTGCCATCAACAGGCGCAGCAGCGCCTCGTCAGCTTGGTTGGTCATCCCCCACTATCGAGCGCATACAACAAAGGCGCCCTAGGGCGCCTTCGCATGTGGCTGTCAGGTTTTGCCGGAGGTGCCTGCCGGCCAGCGGCCGGCACTACCTGCAGTGGCCGGGCAACCCGGGACTGGTTACTTCGCGTCCGGGTGCAGTGCGTTGAACCCCACGCGTACCGGCTTCACGCCCTGCATCACCAGCGCGTAGCTGACGTTGTCGAAGGTACGGAACACCATGGCGTGCGCGGCGTATTCGTCCGGCAGCGAAACCCGGCCGGCGCCGGTGCTGAGCGAATCGTCCATGCGCGACGAGGTGGGGTACTTCATGCGGTGCGCCACGTGGCGGCCCGGGCGCCACAGCGAGAACACGGTGCCGTTGTCCACGCCCTGTGCGCGACCTGCGGAAATCGCGATCACATCGCGCGGGCCAGCGGCGGTGAACATGTCGGTAACGGCCAGCACGCGCACATCGACGCCCTCGACACCGGCGGCCGGGACATGGGGGACGAACTGCAGGTCGTACGGCTTGGCCTCGACCGGGACCAGGCGGTCGCCGGCACGCACCTCGCGGCCGCCTTCGTTCTTGTCCAGCACCAGGGTGGACGCCTCGACCTTGCCGCCGGCGACATGGGTGATGGTGCCGGTGGCGACCTGGGCCAGCTCATAGCCGAGTATGCCGCGGCGGTGGTTGGGGGCGTTGTAGGCCCGCCACAGGTTGCCGCTGCCGGGGGTGACGTCGCCGTTGGCGGTCAGGTCCTCGGTCGGCTTGGGCTGGGCGTAGCGCACGGTCGGGCGGACCACGGCCCAGCGCTGGCCCAGCTGGGCGTCGGCCAGGCGCACGTAGACCGCACTGCCGCTGGTGACGCGCAGGCGTTCTTCTTCCAGGCCGGCCACGTAGGGTAGCTGCTCGATGCTGTCGACCACGCTCAGCTGCTTCAGGAACGGCTCGACCTGGGCCAGCGGAATGGCATCGATCGGGGCTTCCTGGCGCGGGCCGGGCTTGGCAGCGACGGTCACCCGGTCCAGATAGGCCAGGCTGAGCACGTCACCGGGATAGATCAGGTGCGGATTGGCGATCTGCGGATTGGCCTGCCAGATCTCCGGCCACAGCCACGGCTTCTGCAGGAAACGTGCGGCGATATCCCACAACGTATCCCCTTTTCGGACCACATAGGTGTCCGGGTGCCCGCCATTCACTTCCACGGCGGTAGCATAGGCAGCCACGGTCAGCATCGCCGCGGCGACGACCGTACGAAAACGAAGCAACATAGGTGTGAAGCCCTGATTCCCCAACAGGTCCGCGCACTATAGTCCAGAAACCGGGGCGCAAGGCAAGCGTTGGAGCTAGAATCTGCGACGTATGCCGGCGTGCCGGCCCCCTATCCGGAAACAGCCATGGCCCTTCTCCCCATTCTCGAGTTCCCCGATCCGCGCCTGCGTACCAAGGCTGCGTTGATCGAAGCCGCCGAAGTCACCACGCCGGCCTTCCAGGAACTGATCGACAACATGTTCCTGACCATGTACGACGCCCCGGGCATTGGCCTGGCCGCCACCCAGGTGGACGTGCACAAGCGCTTCATGGTCATCGACGTCAGCGAAGAAAAGAATGAACCGCATGTGTTCATCAACCCGGAAATCGTCGCCAAGGACGGAGGCCGGGTGTACCAGGAGGGCTGCCTGTCGGTTCCGGGCATCTTCGCCGACGTGACCCGCGCCGATACCATCACCGTGAAGTACCTGGACCGCAACGGCCAGGAACAGCAGCTGGAAGCCGGCGAAGTGCTGGCCACCTGCATCCAGCACGAGATGGATCACCTGGACGGCAAGCTGTTCATCGACTATCTGTCGCCGCTCAAGCGCGAGATGGTGCGCAAGAAGCTGGCCAAGCAGCGCAAGCACGTGGCGTGATCGCCAATCCGGGCCGCCCTTCGGGTGGCCCGTGCCTGCGCGACGCGCGCGGGCTGTACGGCGCCGGCCGACGGCGCCGTTTTCTTTCCTGCACGAATCCATCCTGCAAGTGGGGTAGCCATGAGGATTGTCTTTGCCGGTACGCCGGAATTCGCGGTGTCGTCGCTGCGCGCGGCTGCGCGCCACCATGAGGTCGTGGCCGTCTACACCCAGCCTGATCGTCCGGCCGGCCGTGGCCGTGGCCTGGCGCCGTCGCCGGTCAAGCTTGAAGCCGTGGCCCGTGGCATTCCGGTCTACCAGCCCGAATCGCTGAAGGATGAAGCCGCCCAGCAGCAGCTGCGCGACCTGCAGCCGGACCTGATGGTGGTGGTGGCCTATGGCCTGATCCTGCCCAAGGCGGTGCTGGCCATTCCGACCCACGGCTGCTGGAACGTGCATGCCTCGCTGCTGCCGCGCTGGCGCGGTGCCGCGCCGATCCAGCGCGCGATCCAGGCCGGCGATGCGAAGACCGGCGTCTGCCTGATGCAGATGGAGGCCGGCCTGGATACCGGCCCGGTGCTGCTGCACCAGGAGCTGCCGATCGCGGCCACCGATACCGGTGGCCAGCTGCATGACAAGCTGGCGGAACTGGGCGCGCAGGTGCTGTCCGACGGCCTGGGCCTGCTGCGGGCCGGCATCAAGCCGATCGCGCGGCCGCAGCCGGAGCAGGGCGTGACCTACGCGCACAAGCTGGACAAGGCCGAGGCCCGTCTGGACTGGGCGCTGGATGCAGAGGCGCTGGCACGCACCGTGCGCGCCTTCAATCCGTGGCCGATCGCCGAGGCGACGCTGGCTGGCGAGCGGGTGCGCATCCATGGCGCGGTGGCGCTGGATGAGGCCCACGGCCAGGCGCCGGGCACGGTGCTGGCGGCCAGCCGCGATGGCATCGACATCGCCTGTGGCCAGGGCGCACTGCGCCTGCGTGTGCTGCAGCGGGAAGGTGGCAAGGCGATTACTGCGGCCGACTACCTCAACGCCCGTCGCGATCTGCGCGTGGGGGCATAAGCGGTGTCGAAGCAGAACGATTTCTCCGTCGCCAAGGCGGCGCCGGGCGCGGCCACGCGCATGCTGGCCGCACGTGTGCTGGCACAGGTGTTCACCCGTGGCCGTTCGCTGAAGGCCGAACTGGCCTGGGCGCTGCCGAAGCTGGCCGACAGCCGCGACCGCGCGCTGCTGGAAGCCCTGTGTTTCGCCGTCCTGCGCCGCCGCAGCACCTATGACGCGGCGCTGCAGTCGTGGATGCAGAAGCCGCTGTCGGCGCGTGATGCCGATCTGCGCACGCTGCTGATGGTCGGGTTCGCCCAGCTGGACGTGCTGGAGCTGCCGGCGCACGCGGCGCTGTCGGCCACCGTCGATGCCGCGCGTGCACTGGGCCGTGAGCGCCAGGCGGGCCTGGTCAATGCGATCCTGCGCCGCGCGCAGCGCGAAGGTTTCCCGGAGCAGCCAGCGCGCGATGCCTTCCCGGAATGGCTGGCCGATGCGGTGCAACGCGATTGGCCGGCACAGGCCGACGCGATCTTCAGTGCCAGCCTGCAACCGGCGCCCCTGTGGCTGCGCGCCAACCGCCAGCAGGGCGGTCGTGACAAGGCACTGGCCGCGCTGGCCGAAGCCGGCATTGCCGCAGAAGCCAGTCCGCTCAGTGCCGACGCGTTGCGCCTGGCCTCTCCGGTTGCCGTGAATCAGCTGCCCGGCTTCGCCGAGGGCGCGATCTCGGTGCAGGACCTGTCGGCGCAGTGTGCCGCCGATGCGCTGGCCCCGGTGGCCGGTGCCCGCGTGCTGGACGCTTGTGCGGCACCCGGCGGCAAGTCGGCGCACCTGCTCGAGCGCGACCCCAGCCTGCGCCTGCTGGCGCTGGATATCGACGCGCGCCGCCTGGCCCGTGCACGCGATACCTACACCCGTACCGGCGTGGGCGAGCATGCGCAGACCCTGGCGGCAGATGCCAGTGATCCGGGCGCCTGGTGGGATGGCGTGCCGTTCGACGCGATCCTGCTTGATGCGCCGTGCTCGGCGACCGGCGTGATCCGCCGCCAGCCGGATGTGATGTTCCACCGTCGCGCCGAAGACATCGATGCACTGGTCGGCGTGCAGGCGCGCCTGCTGGAAGCCTGCTGGTCGATGCTGCGCCCGGGCGGCGTTCTGTTGTATGCCACCTGTTCGATCCTGCGCGCCGAGAACATCGATCAGGTGCGCGCATTCCTGAAGTGGCATCCGGATGCCGTGGCGCAGCCGCTGGGCGATGCATTCGGCGTGGATTGCGAAGGGGTGGCGCGCCAGCGGCTGCCGGGTGAAAACGATGCTGACGGTTTCTTCTACGCGCGTCTGTTAAAAGCAGCCTGACCCCCGCTGCCGTTTCGAGTCCCATGCTGAAAGCCCACGCGTCGCGCCAGACGTGGTTGTTGGTGGTGATGGCCCTGCTGGTGCTGGGGGCCGGCCTGGGCCTCCGTGATCCATGGCCCTCGGATGAGCCACGTTTCGCGCTGGTGGCCAAGCAGATGGTCGACAGTGGCTACTGGTTGTTCCCGCATCGCGGCCCCGAGCTGTATTCGGACAAGCCGCCGATGCTGATGTGGTTGCAGGCGGCGATGTACAGCCTGGTCGGCCACTGGCGGGTGGCGTTCCTGCTGCCCTCGCTGCTGGCCGCGCTGGGCACGCTGTGGTGCGTGGTCGATCTCGGCCGCCGCCTGTGGACGCGGCAGGTGGGGCTGTACGCGGGCTGGGCACTGCTGTTCGCGCTGCACTTCACCTTCCAGGCGAAGAAGGCGCAGATCGATCCGCTGGTGGTGCTGTTCATCACCCTGGCCAACTACGGCCTGCTGCGCCATCTGCTGTTGGGTCCGGCCTGGCGCTGGTGGTGGCTGGGCTGGTTCTTTGCCGGCGTCGGTGTGATCACCAAGGGCGTAGGCGTGCTGGCGCTGATGATGATCGCGCCGGCGGCAGTCGCATCCGTGCTGCACTGGCCACGGGTACGCCTGCACGTGCGCGACCTGCGTTTCTGGCTGGCACCGTTGGCCTTCCTGCTGGCGGTGTCGTTGTGGCTGGCGCCGATGCTGCTGGCAGGCTTCGCCACCGGTTCGGAGCCGTACCGCGCCTACATGGACGACATCCTGTTCCGGCAGACCGCGCGGCGCTATACGCAGTCCTGGGACCATCACCAGCCGTGGTGGTACTTCCTGGCGATCATGCCGTCGATGTGGATTCCCGCGTTCCTGCTGCTGCCCTGGGCGCTTCCGGCCTGGTTCCGGCGGCTGCGCCGGCGCGATGCGCGCTACCTGCTGCCGTTGGCCTGGTGGCTGCTGGTCGTGCTGTTCTTCTCCCTTCCGCACGGCAAGCGCGACGTCTACATCCTGCCGGCATTGCCGATGTTCTGCCTGGCGTTGGCGCCGTTGCTGCCCGGGTTGCTGAGGCGGCGCGATGTGCAGCGCGTGCTGGGCGCATTCACCGCGTTGCTGGCACTGGCGCTGGGGCTGGTGGGTGCGCTGGCGCTGCTGGGTGATCCGGATTTCGAAGTGCGCCTTACCCATGGCCGCGGGTTGCTTCCCGGTGCCACCGATGCGCTGGCCTGGGCGGCGCTGGCGATGGCGGTCTGGTCGGCCTTGAGCCTGTGGGTGTGCGGGCGCCAGCGTCGGCACGTTGCCCTGGTCTCTACCCTGGCAGGAGTCTGGGTGCTGTACAGCCTGGTCGGTTATCCGGTATTGAACGACTCCAGCTCGGCCCGTGGCCTGATGCGTGAAGTGAGTGTACGCATCGGCCCGCAGGCCGAGCTGGGACTGGTGGCATGGAAAGAGCAGAACCTGCTGATGGCCGATCGCCCGGCGGCCACCTTTGGATTCGAAGCACGTTGGCATCAACAGCTGCAGGCGGCCGTGCGCTGGCAGCGGCTGGTTCCGCAGCAACGCTGGCTGCTGGTGAACGAGGATGCGATGCAGGCCTGCATCGATCGTGCGCGGGCCGAGATGGCGGGCATTTCCAATCGTCGCCGCTGGTGGCTGGTGCCTGCCGATGCGGTCGCCGGCGACTGCCGGCCGTCAGTGGCGGAACTCGAGCACGAGCGCCGCCTGCAGGGGCCCGGCATCACCGATTGAGCGTTCGGGGAGCGTGGCTCAGGTGCTGGCCAGGGCGGCGTGGTAGCTGGCCAGCGTGGCGTCGGCGAATGTCTGCAGGCCGAACTCCCGCTGTGCATGGCGGCGTGCTGCGCGGCCCTGTTCCGGCAGCGCATCGCGCTGTGCGTACAGCGCCTGTACCTGGGCGGCGATGGCGTCGATGTCGCGTGTGGCAACCACCCAGCCATCGACGCCTTGTTCGATGTTCTCCGGCAGGCCTGCGTAGTCGCTGACCAGCATCGGCTTGGCGCTGGCCATCATCTCGCGGCAGGCGAAGGAGATCGTCTCGACGTCATGGGACAGTACGAAACCAGCATCGCCGGCCGCGATCAGGACGCGGGTATCGGCCAGCAGGCCGGTGAAGTGCACCTGCGCGGCCACCTCGCCCAGCGCCAGCACCTGTTCGCGCTGCTGCGCGCTGGGCAGGTGGCCGGCCACGGCCATGTGCACATGCGGACGCACCGCATCGGGCAGCCGTGCGATGGCCCGGGCCAGGTCGATCCAGCCCTTGTAATCGTCGGTGCCGGCGTTGCTGACCAGCACCAGCGCCTGTGGATCCTGCGTCCACTGCTGGCGCAGCGCGCTGCCGGTGCCGGCCGGCTGCGGTGAGTAGCGCTCCAGGTCAACGCCATTGCGGACCACGTCGATCGGGCAGCGACGGTACGGGCCCTGTTCCAGCAGGCGCTTGGTGTCGGCCGAGACCGCGATCAGTCGATCGGTGGCCCAGCGTGCGCGCAGCGCATTGCCAAAGGTATTGGTGGGTTTGCTGTTGTGCTTGGTCAGCACGATCGGCGGGCGGCGCATGCCCAGCAGCCCCTGCATCACGAAGCGGTGGTCGCGTGCACCGTTGACATGGATCAGGTCGATGCCTTCATCGTGGACCAGCCTGCGCAGCGCGCGCTGTTCGGCCAGCTGCCGGGGCAGCGTTGGCAGGCCGCTGCCGAACGCAATCGGCAGTGTGCGGGCAATGCCTTCATCGGCCATGGTCCGCAGCAGGCGGCTGTCGGCCGGCGCGGCGACGTGGAGCGTGTGCTGGCCGTGCAGCGCACGCGCCAGCGAGACGATGTACGTGGTGTGGCCGCCACCGTCGCCGTAGTGGAAGTTGGTGTACAGGATTTTCATGGGGGGTCTTCAGGCAACGCCCACGCAGTGTGACACAGCGTGGTCAAGGCCGGTCCGCGGAAGGTGCCGGGTCGGCCACCGCCTGTCCATTTCCCAGCATCCACAGCATGATGGTCTTCTGCCGCACGTAGTTGGCGCGGACGTAGGCGTAGACCAGGCCGTGCCAGCCGTCGCGGAAGCCGCCACGGAACAGGAAGCCGCGCCAGAACCGCCAGGCCGGCGCCAGCACCAGCTTGCCCAGCGTGGCCCGCTTGCCGCGTGCGAACTCGTGCTCGGCCATCATCCGCGCGTACTTCTCGGTCTTGGCCAGCTGCTGCTGCAATGACCGGTACGGATAGTGGATCAGGTCGCCGCGCAGGGTGCCCACACTGCCGTCGACACTGGCCGCCTCGTGGATCTCGCGCTTGCCGCGCCAGCCGCCGCGGCGGCGGTCGAACAGGCGCATCACCCGGTCCGGGTAGGCATTGCCATGGCGCAGGAACTTCCCGAAGTACTCCGAGAGGCGGGCGAAGCGGTAGCCGGCCTGGCCGGCGAAGCCACCGTCGCGGGCCTGCTCGATGGCGGTGCGCAGCTCGGGGCTGATGCGCTCGTCGGCGTCCAGGCACAGCACCCAGTCGTGGCTGGCCTGCTCGACGCAGAACGCCTTCTGGCTGCGGAAGCCCTCGAACCGGCGCTGCAGCACGCGGGCACCGGCGGACTCGGCGATGGCTACGGTGGCATCGGTGGACTGCGAGTCCACCACCACGATCTCATCGCAGAAGGCCAGCGAGGCCAGGCAGTCGCCGATGCGCCCGGCCTCGTTGAACGCGATAATGCACGCCGAGATGCGAGGCCGTTCGATGGGAGCGGTCGTGGAGGACATGATGGCCGGGTACCTGTTGTTTGCGACGGAGCGCTATGCGCTGCCTATTCTCGCCCCGTTGGCGCAGGCCTTGCACGCGTCCGGGCAGGAGGTGGCGGCCTGGTTCGAGGACGGCGCGGCCGGCAGCAGCCTGCCGGGGGTGCCCAACGTGGGCCTGAAGCAGGCCCTGGCAATGCGTCCGCGGGCGGTGTTCAGCGCGGCCAACTGGGTGCCGACCTTCCTTTCGGGGGCCAAGGTGCAGCTGTTCCATGGCTTCAACGTGGAGAAGCGGGACAGTGCGCGCGGCCACTTCCGGGTGCGCGGCATGTTCGACCTGTACTGCACGCAGGGGCCGGCCACGACCGCACCGTTCCGCGAGATCGCCAGCCCGCAGGGCCACTTCGCCGTGGCCGAGACTGGCTGGCCGAAGCTGGACCCGCTGTTCCGCGATGACGGAGGCGAGAGTTCCGCGCTGCGCGCACCGGCCGGTGACCGCCCGGTGATCCTGTTCGGTTCCACCTTCACCGAGCGGCTCAGCGCGGCTCCGCACCTGCATGCGCAGATCGCCGCTGATATCGCCGCCGGTGACCACTACTGGCTGCTGACCCTGCACCCGAAGTGCCCACCGGAACTGTTCGAACGCTACCGCGCGCTGGCCGGTGCCAATGCCCGCTTCATCGAGCCGGAGCAGGTGATGGCCGCGCAGCGCGCCGCCGATGTGCTGGTGTCGGACACCTCATCGATCGTTTCGGAGTTCATCGTGCAGCACAAGCCGGTGGTGACCTTCCGCAACCGCGTGCCGAAGCCGCACATGATCGACTTCGATGATCCTGCGCAGCTGCAGGCGATGCTGCAGCGCGCGCTGCACCCGGACGCCGCGCTGCAGGCGGAAATCGTGCGCTACGCCGATGCCATCCACCCTTACCGCGATGGCCGCTCCAGTGAACGGGTGATCGCGGCCACCGAGGATTTCCTGTCCGGTGAAATGGGTGCGTTGCGGCGCAAGCCATTCGGCAGCTGGGTGCGCGATCTGCAGATCCGCAAGGACCTGGGGTATTGGGGCCCGTCGCAGCGCTGATGCCTCGCTGACCCCGCTCGCGGTAGTGCCGGCCGCTGGCCGGCAACCTCGGGAATGGCGGCAGTTGCCGGCCAGCGACCGGCACGACCTGTAGTGCTTACCAGCGCAGCTTGCGCCGCGCCAGCGCCGCCGCCAGTTGCTCCATCACGTGTTGCGCCTGCGCCTGCGGCAGATGATGCAGCGTCAGCGCCACATCACCATGTGCACCGGCGGTGTCCAGCTGCAGGCTGCTGGTGCCCAGCAGTTTGTCCAGCGGCGAGCGTTGCAGGCGCAGGCCCTGCACCTTGTCCAGCTCGGCCCAGCGCCACCAGCGCTTCCACCAGCCGCCGCGCACCGCCACATAGTGTTCGTCCAGGTACCAGCCCATGCGTGCCATCTGCCGGTGCGCGACCAGCAGCGCCACCGGTAGCCACGCCAGCACCAGCAGGCCCCATGGGCCCCAGCGCCAGTACGCGGCCGCAGCCAGCAGCGGCACCAGCACCAGTGCGCCCAGGCACAGCCGCCACCAGCCGCGCTGCGGAATGGACTGCCATTGCAGCGGAGGCCACTGCAGCTGCGGCAGCAGGTGCTGCACCAGCTGCTCACAACGTGTACTGGACGCCAGCGGCGCGAGTTCGCGCAGGGCGCGGTCCTCATCGCGCGCGGGGCCACCGGCGGCACTGTCGATGCGCAGCTGACGCAGCCCGAACCAGCGCTGCAAAGTACCTTCGCGCAGCGTCCAGGCCTGGATGCGCCGGCGCGCCACGCTGCTGCGGGTGCGGCTGAGCAGACCGGCCGATACGGTCAGGCGTCGGTCCTGCTCGCTGAGGGTGAAGCCGTGGTAGCGCAGCAGCGTCAGCACCACCGACAGCACGCGCAGCGCAAGCCAGCCCAGCAGCAGCGCGGCAGCCAGCAGCAGAAACGCACCGGTCACGCCGGGGTGCAGATGGCTGGCGTAGCCAAAGGCTTCGCGTCCACCGCGCTGGAGGGCATCGTCCATCACCGGCCGTGGCACGGTCTGGAACAGCACGCCGAACGCGGCGATCGCCAGCGCCCAGCCGCGGTTGGAGAGCAGGCCCATGCGTACCACGTCCCAGCTCGACAGGCGCAGCAGTACCTGCTCGTTCTCAGTCGCGGTGCTGGCAACCGGGTCGGGCTCGGTGATGCCGGCGGCCTGCGGCGCCTGCCCGCGCTGGCGGACCAGCCGTTCCAGCGCCAGCGCCTGGTCCAGCTTCAGCACCCGCATCTCCGCTTCCGGGCGCACGCCACCGGCCGATTCCAGGCGCAGCTCGGCCACACCAAACAGACGGTGCAGCGGGTTCTGTCGCACCTCCACGTTGTGGATGCGCGCGA
The DNA here is from genome assembly GCF_054473855.1 of Stenotrophomonas genospecies 3. Lineage (NCBI taxonomy): Bacteria > Pseudomonadati > Pseudomonadota > Gammaproteobacteria > Lysobacterales > Lysobacteraceae > Stenotrophomonas > Stenotrophomonas genospecies 3. The sequence goes on along the minus strand of NZ_JBTMUR010000001.1, from coordinate 476,989 downwards.
ACGGAATCTCGCGCCGGTTGCGCGCGAGCAGACCGCTGCGCACGGTGATCGCATCACTGCCGATACGGTAGCGGTAGCTGAGGTACTGCAGCACCGACACCAGTACCAGTGCGGCAATTGCCGTCAGCGGAATCAGCTGCGCCCACATCGGGTCGCGGTCGCCGCGCTGGCCGAACACCAGCAGTGCGACCAGCGGCAGGAAGTAATGGCGCAACTGCATCAACAGTACGAACAACCACGACCACGGATGCAGGCGATGGTCCTCGCCACCGGCAGGCAGCGATGCGGGCAGGGGCGGCGGCAGGCTCACAGGGCGTCGGCGTCCTGGTCGAGCTGATGGGACAGGGTGTCACGCAGGCGCTCGGCGTCGGCCTCGTCCAGGCCGCTCACGGTCACTGCGCTCATGCGGGTCCCGGCGGTGTGCACGATCAGCGTGGCCAGGCCGGCACGGCGTTCCAGCGGGCCGCGGCGCAGGTCCAGGTGCTGCACGCGCGAAATGGGGATGCGCGTTTCCAGCTGCCACATCAGGTCGCGGCGCAGGCCCAGCCCTTGGGCATCCAGCCGCCAGCGGGTGCGGGTCAAGCGCCGGCGGCCGAGCCAGGCGCCGAAGACGATGCCGATCAGCAGCCCAAGGGCGGCCGTCCACAGGTCGCCGGGCAGGTCGAAGAACCACGCGGCTGCGGCCAGCGGCAGGCCCGGCACAAACAGGCCGCCGAAGGCACCTTCCAGTGCGGCCAGCCGCGCGGCGCGGCGCGGCAGCGACTGCCAGGCATCGGTGGTCGGAGCAGTAAGGGGAACGTCGGTCACGCGGGCTCCGTCAGGTGGCAGGGCGGGCGGTGGCGGCCGTGGCCGCACCGCGCAGACGGTAGCAGGTCGGCTGCGTTACTGGGCAGCCTGGATCAGCGCGTCCACATCCAGCATGTGGCCGGCACGATCAGCCTTGGTGCGCAGGTAGTGCTCGTTCTCGGCGGTGATCTCGCCGGTGACCGGAATGCAGTCCAGCACCTCGATGCCAGCGTTGCGCAGGCGCTGCGCCTTGGTCGGGTTGTTGCTGAGCAGGGCCACGCGCGAAATGCCCAGGCCGCGCAGCATCGCCACCGCGCTGCCGTAGCGCCGTTCGTCGGCGCCGAAGCCGAGCTGTGCATCGGCATCGATGGTGTCCAGGCCGTCATGCTGGTAGCCATAGGCGCGCATCTTGGCGGCGATGCCGGTGCCGCGGCCTTCCTGGTCCAGGTACAGCAGCACGCCGCCGCCCAGTTCCTTCAGCTTGCGCAGGCCGCGCCGCAGCTGGTCGCCGCAGTCGCACTTGAGCGAACCGAACAGGTCGCCGGTCAGGCACGAGGAGTGCACGCGTACCGGTACCACCGCCGACAGATCCGGTTCGCCGACGATGATCGCGACCTGGTCACGCTGGGCGACGCCACCACGGAACACCGCGAACGTGGTCATGCCGACATCGCGCAGCGGTACCGGCGAACGCGCCACCAGTTCGTAGTCATGCGCGGCATGTGCTGCGCCCTCGGCCAGGTCGCACAGCGCAACCTCGGCCGCGCCATCGAAGGTGTGGTCTTTGGCGTCCAGGCGCACCGCCACCATCGCCGGCAGCAACAGGCCGAGGCGGGCCAGTTCCACCGCGCCTGCATCGAAGGCGTCACCGGCGCTCCAGCCGTCCGGCATCGGGCCCGGTTCACGCAGGTAGCCCAGCGAGGGCAGGGCATCGAAGGCAACACCGGCCAGCGGCAGGCGCGCACCCTGCGGGGCCTCCACGCCAAGCACGCGGGCGCGGGTGGCGGTCAGGAACAGGTAGTGCCGCTCGCGGGCGGCATTGGCGAAGGCAGCGAAGCTGCTGGCCGTGGCGCTGTCCAGCGCGATCACCGCCAGGCGCTGGCCCTGGCCATCGTGGAGAAGCACCGGGCGACCGGCACGCAGTTCGGCCACCGCGCGCTCGCAGCGGATCGCGGCCGGATCGCCGAACAGGGAAGAAGCAGCAGACATGGCAGGACCGGGGGAGTCGGACATCGCAGTCTCTATGGGGGCGCCGGCGTCGTATTCAACGTGGTGCGGCCGCCGGTCGCAGGGGCCGGATGGGCCTGGGTGCGGCGGCCGTCAGTGCGGATGCTCTTCGGTCGCGTACGGGTCTTCTTCGCCGCTGCCCGGTGGCCGCAGCGTATAGCGCTTGTAGGTCCACTGGTACTGCGCCGGATCGCGGCGGGCAATGCGCTCGATGCCGGCATTGAGCGCGGTGGCGGCCACCTGCGGGTCGGGGTCGGCCACGGCGGCGTCGGTCGGTTCGATGTGCAGGGCGAATTCCATGTCCGGGCCGATGCGCTCGCACCAGCCATACAGCACGGTGGCGCCGGTGCGCTCGGCCAGCCGGTTGACCAGGGTCATGGTCAGCGCCTGCACGCCGAAGAACGGCACGAACACGCCATCGCCGGCCTTGGGCTGCTGGTCGGGCAGGATGCCGGTGGCACCGCCGTCCTTGAGCACCTTGAACAGCTGGCGCACGGCCGGGCCTTCGGCGCGCACCTGCTGTACGTTCTGGCCGCCCCGCACCAGCTGCAGGAAGGCATCGCTGGCCTCGTCCTCCGGTGGCTTGTAGACGATGGCGATCTGCCCGCGCGAGGCCAGCCACTGGTTCAGCAGCTCCCAGTTGCCGAAGTGCGGTGCGGCCACGATCACGCCCTTGCCGCTGGCCAGGGCCGCGTCGTACAGGGCCTCGCCGTGGCGCTGCTTCAGGTGCAGGCGCAGGTTGTCGGCCGGCGCCTGGCTCCACAGGCGCAGGGTCTCGATGGCCTGCAGGGCGGTGGAGCGCAGCAGCTCCCGGTGCAGGCGGTCGCGCGTGGCGCGGTCCAGGTCCGGGTAGGCCAGCTCCAGGTTGCGTCGGGTGACGCGGCTCTCACGGGCATTGAGACTGATCCAGGTCCAGGACAGGGCACGGGCGATTCCCCGCAGCAGCGGCCAGGGCAGGCGGGCGAACAGGGTGGTGGCGCGGTAGACCAGCCGGGCTTTGCGTTGCGGATTCATCTGCGCCAGTTTAGCCAAGGGCGCTGCTATCGTGGCCGGCCCCGTTCATTGGAGCCCACGATGCTCGTCCTTATCCAGCGTGTCAGCCAGGCTGCCGTCCACGTCGATGACGAAGCGGTCGGCCAGATTGGTCCGGGCCTGCTGGCGCTGGTGGGCATGGAACCGGGCGATACCGAGGCCCAGCTGCGGCGCATGGCCGAGCGCCTGCTGGGCTACCGGGTGTTCGCCGACGAGGCCGGGAAGATGAACCGGTCGCTGCGCGATACCGGCGGCGGCCTGCTGCTGGTCAGCCAGTTCACCCTGGCGGCCGATACCCGTTCGGGCATGCGGCCCAGCTTCACCAGCGCCGCACCGCCGGACGAGGCTGAACGCGGGTTCAATCGATTTGTCGAGATCTGTCGTGAAAATCACGCACCAGGGGTGGAAACGGGCCGATTTGGTGCCCATATGGTCGTCAGCCTGGTCAATGACGGTCCCGTGACCTTCCTTCTCAGGCCCTGAGCCTGCGGGACCACCGCCCGGCAGGCGGGGCCCCGGGCTGGTATAATGCTACGTTCCCTATTTCTCCCTAGCCGGTGGCGCGAGCACTACATGGCCAACGAACGTCCTGCCCAATCCGAAATCAAGCAACTGATCAGCAAGGGCCTGGAACAGGGCTACCTGACCTACGCCGAAGTCAATGACCATCTGCCGGACGACATGGTCGACCCGGAACAGATCGAAGACATCATCGGCATGATCAACGGCATGGGCATCGATGTCCATGAAGTTGCGCCGGATGTGGAAACCCTGCTTCTCAACGATGGCAACACCGGTAACCGCGAAGTCGATGACACCGCGGCCGAAGAAGCCGCCGCCGCGCTGAGCGCGCTCGATACCGAAGGTGGCCGTACCACCGACCCGGTGCGCATGTACATGCGCGAAATGGGCACCGTCGAGCTGCTGACCCGCGAAGGCGAAATCGCCATTGCCAAGCGCATCGAGGAAGGCCTTTCGCAGGTCCAGGCCGCCCTGGGCCAGTTCCCGGTCTCGGTCGAGTCGCTGCTGACCGACTACGAAGCCCACAAGGAAGGCAAGAAGCGCCTGGCCGAAGTGATCGTTGGTTTCAACGACCTGGCCGACGAAGAGCCGGCGCCGCCGGCGGCTGCTGCCGATGACAGCAGCGATGCCGACGCCGAAGGCGACGAGGACGAGGACGATGATGTCGAGGGTGGCGAGGAAGAAGCCGCACCGACCGGTCCGGATCCGGAGGAAGTCGCTGCGCGCATGCAGGCGCTGAGCGATGCCTTCAACGCCTTCAAGAAGGCCGCCACCAAGGGCGACAAGAAGAACCTGCCGCGCCTGCGCGAAGAGATGTCGGCGGTGTTCGTCACCCTGAAGCTGCCGCTGCCGCTGACCGACGTGCTGACCAAGCAGCTGCGCGACACCATGGCGTCGATCAAGGCCCATGAGCGCCGTGTGCTGAATCTGGCGACCGTCACCGCCCGCATGCCGCGCAAGGACTTCATCCGTTCCTGGGAAGGCAACCAGACCAATCTGGAGTGGGTGGAAGACGCGCTGAAGCGCAAGCAGAAGTGGTCTTCGGCCCTGCGCGAAGTAAAGGACCAGATCATCGCCGAACAGCAGGCGACGATCGACATCGAGAAGCTGACCCAGCTGGACCTGGAAGAGCTGAAGGAAATCAGCCGTGCCATGGCCTACGGTGAAGCCAAGGCGCGCAAGGCCAAGAAGGAAATGGTCGAGGCCAACCTGCGCCTGGTGATCTCGATCGCCAAGAAGTACACCAATCGCGGCCTGCAGTTCCTCGACCTCATCCAGGAAGGCAACATCGGCCTGATGAAGGCCGTGGACAAGTTCGAGTACCGCCGCGGTTACAAGTTCTCGACCTACGCCACCTGGTGGATCCGCCAGGCGATCACCCGCTCGATCGCCGACCAGGCGCGCACCATCCGTATTCCGGTGCACATGATCGAGACGATCAACAAGTTGAACCGCATTTCCCGCCAGATGCTCCAGCAGTACGGCCGCGAGGCTACGCCGGAGGAGCTGGCCAAGGAAATGGACATGCCGGAAGACAAGATCCGCAAGGTGATGAAGATCGCCAAGGAGCCGATCTCGATGGAAACCCCGATCGGCGACGACGAGGATTCCCATCTGGGCGACTTCATCGAGGACACCAACGTGGAGTCCCCGATCGAGAACACCACCAACATCAATCTGTCTGAAACCGTGCGCGACGTGCTGGCCGGCCTCACCCCGAGGGAAGCCAAGGTGCTGCGCATGCGCTTCGGTATCGACATGAACACCGACCACACCCTTGAGGAAGTCGGCAAGCAGTTCGACGTGACCCGCGAGCGCATCCGCCAGATCGAAGCGAAGGCCCTGCGCAAGCTGCGTCACCCGAGCCGCTCGGAGCAGCTGCGCAGCTTCCTGGATATCGATTGATTTCCAGCGGCTGTTGAAGCGTTGAGAGAAACCCCGCTTCGGCGGGGTTTTTCTTTGCCCACCATATCCCTGTAAAGCCGAGCCTTTGCTCGACTGAGGCTTATGATTACGTAACAAATAATGTAACGGAAGACCCGCGTCGAAGCTGGCTCTTCGTGAACATGCCCATTATTTTCAAGCTCATAGGTGCACGGCCGCGCTTGCAGTCCCGCTTTTTTGATGCTAATTACGTAACAAATTTCGTATTACGTAATGCACATGCCACGCGCTCAACGCCCACAGGTACTGGATCTGATCGCTCAGCTGGCCCCCGGCCAGCCGCTACCTGCCGCGGCGCTGGCCGAGCGTCTGGGGGTGGACCGGATGGCGCTCAGCCGGCTGGTGGCCGCCAGTGGCCCGCAGGTGGTGCGCATGGGCAGCACCCGGGCAACCGCCTATGCACTGCGGCGGCCCACCCGGGCCGGCAGCGAATGGCCGCTGTACCGGCTGCGCGAAGATGCGACGCTGGAGGAGCTGGGGCGGGTAATTGCGCTGGTAGGAGGCGGCTTCCACGTCGATGCCGGGCCTGACTGTCCGAACCTGCGACGCGCGCCCGAAGGTGACGTTGCCGCCTTCTTTCCTGACTTGCCGTGGTACCTGGATGACCTGCGACCGCAGGGATTTCTTGGTCGCAGCTTCGCCCATGGCCGTGCGCAGGCGCTCGGCCTGCCGAAGGACCTCAAGAGCTGGCAACCGGACGATGTGTTGATGGCCCTGGTAACCGCTGGCGGGACTGAAGCGGGCGATCTGCTGCTCGGTACCGCCGCCGTGGAGGCGGCGATGGAGACGTTGCAGGTGCCGATCGATCGGGTTGCGGCCGACGATCGTCTTGCACAGTATCGCGAGCGTGCGCGTGCTGCGCTGGACGGAGAGGACGTGGGCTCCTCGCCGGGTGGCGAGCAACCCAAGTTCACCGCCACCGTAGAGGCCTACGGCAGGCGCCGCTCGGTCCTGGTCAAGTTCGCGCAGCCCGATGAAGGCGCCGCCGCCCAGCGCTGGAGCGATCTGCTGGTCTGCGAACATCTGGCGCTTGAGGCCCTGCGCGAGTCCGGACAAGCCGCGGCGTCCAGCGAACTGCTGCAGTCGCCCACGCACACCTTCCTGGAAATCGAGCGCTTCGACCGCACGCCCGATCTGCTGGGGCGGCGAGGCCTGGTCTCGCTGCTGTCGCTATCGTCTGCGTTCACCGGCGAGGTCACCCCAGCGTGGCCGGTTGCAGGCGCCGAACTGCGTGATCAAGGCTGGCTGACGGCCGACACCGTGCAGGCGATGGGCCGACGCCATGCGTTCGGGCGGCTGATCGGCAACAGCGACATGCACCACGGCAACATCGCCTTCCACTTCATTGATCGCGGCCCGCTGCCGCTGGCGCCGGTCTACGACATGCTGCCGATGTCGCTGGCGCCGTCAAAGCTGGGCGTGTTGCGCGCGGACGAGCCGCTGTCGCCGGTCGCACCGCTGGGCAGTGGTGATCTGCAGCATCTGCGCTGGGCGGCACCGGTGGCTGAAGCATTCTGGCAGTGCGTGGCTGTTGACGGGCGGATCCAGTCGCCGGCAATGCGGTCGTTGGCGGGGGCGAACGCCGAGCGGGTGCGGGAGATGGGCGCGCGGTTTGGGTGAGCCAGCTGTTGCGCAAGCCTGGGCGCGTGGCGTTGCGCAGCGATGGCTGAGGGTTTTTCAGTGTGTCTTGGCGCCGGCGGGTAGCCGGTTGAGCGCAGGCTCCACTACACTGTGACGCTGCGCAGGGCCTATAGCTCAACGGTTAGAGCAGGGGACTCATAATCCCTTGGTTCCAGGTTCGAATCCTGGTGGGCCCACCATCTACTGATCCGGCAACGTCCAGGTCAGTCCGAATATCCTAGAAAAACGACCTCATTCTCGGCTTTCATGTCCAGCCAGGTCCGGTCGCGTGCGCCTTCATCCAGCTGGAACGTGAGTAACGGTGCGAGTAAGATGACCGGAAGGTCTTCGCTTACTCACATACCGGTTACTCACAGCCATGTTGACGGACACCAAGCTGCGCAGCCTCAAGCCCCAGGGCAAGGTCTATCGCCTAGCCGACGCCAATGGGCTGTGCGTCGAGGTGAGGCCTTCGGGGGCCAGGATCTGGCGCTATCGGTACCGGTTCGCCGGCAAGGCGAACATGCTGACCATCGGCGATTACCCGGCGGTTTCCCTTGCAGAAGCTCGCGCCGAGCGGGACAAGGCCCGGGCCCAGCTCAAGAAGGGCATGGACCCGGCTCTCGTGGTGAAGATCGAGCGGGCGGCACAGGAGGAAGAGGCCGGCAATACCTTTGGCTCTCTTGCTGAAGAACTAGTGGCGCAACGGGCCAAGAAGCTGACCCCCGGGTCAGTCGTTCGGGAGCGCCGGATGCTGGAGCGCGACCTAGGGAGCATCGCTGATCTGCCCGTTCGGAGCGTGACTGCGCCAATCCTGCTGAAGGCCCTGCGGAAGATCGAGGCCCGTGGAGCGCTTGAGACGGCGCATCGGGCTCGCGCCGCTGCGGGCATGGTCTTTCGCTATGCCATCGCCACCGGCCGTGCAGAGAACAACCCCGCCCTGAGTCTTGCCGGTGCGTTGACCCCTACGAAAACCAAGCACTTCTCAAGCCTGACTGAGCCAGAGGAGGTGGCAAAGCTTCTCAAGGCGATCTACGGCTACCAAGGGTCGCCCATCGTCTCCGCTGCGCTCAAGCTTTCGGCGCTCCTGTTCGTCAGGCCGGGCGAGCTCCGTGCGGCGCGCTGGGAGGATATCGACCTGGATGCGGCTGAGTGGCGTTACATCACCAGCAAGACTCAGACCCAGCACATCGTTCCCTTGGCGGGGCAGGTCGTCGAGCTCCTGGAGGATGTCCGGCCCTACGCAAGGAAAAGCCAGTACGTCTTTCCGAGCGTGCGCAGCATCCAGAAGCCAATCAGTGAGAACACGATCAACGCTGCTCTGCGCAACCTCGGGTTCGACGGCGAGATGATGACTGCCCATGGCTTTCGGGCCATGGCGAGAACCCTGCTGGACGAGGTGCTTGGATTCAGGCCGGACTTCATCGAGCATCAACTCGCCCATGCGGTACGGGATCCGCTGGGGCGGGCGTATAACCGGACTACCCACCTAGAAGAGCGCAGAAGGATGATGCGGGCTTGGGCAAACTACCTAGACGAGTTGAGACGTCGCGCATAGGCTTCGAGTCACAGATGAGTTCGCGCATCGTCGCTCAATTGACGACAATGCGCGTGGAGCAACTCGTGGTAGGGGTGCCGCTTGGCGTCGAAGAACGCGTACTGCGTCGCCAGCTACTTGGGCTCATTCGAGTTGAGGCACGCGCCGATGTGTTCGGCTTGATGCTGATGATGGTGCGGTCCTGACCTGACTGAAATGGCGTGAATGAGCCAGCGTTGTTGTTGCATTCGACTGGACGAAGTCGTGCTTTTCGCTGAGTCAGCAGCTCCGGGGAGTGCGTCTGCTGTGGTTCGAAGGCTTGACCACACAGCCCATCGCGCGACGTAGACCCCGGGGAGCAGGTTTAATTTTCCGGCAAGGTGACAATCATGCGAATGACGGACACAAGGCGCTTTGCTGAAGCGCTAGGCAGTTGGATGCACTTCGAAACCTGCTGTTTCAGGGCAGGTCTGTTTTCCGAGAGCTCGTTCAAGAGCGCAATTGGTAATGTCGCCAGCTCTCTGCATGGGGACCACAAAGCAGCCCGGGTCCATGCGGACTACCCTCTGGCCGCGCTCCAGCGCGTCCCAGATGCCGAGCGCAAGATTGGCGGTGGTCGAAAGCGTAGCGTCGACTTCGCACTGATCTATGATGACGGAAGACAGCCTGCATCAGATCCACAAGTTCTTATTGAGGCAAAATGGGCCGGATCGTCGCACTGCTCGGTGACGAATTTGATGGCGGATTTCATCCGTCTCTGCCTCATGAAGCGAGCGCACCCGAACGCAACATGTCTGCTAGTACTTGCTGGTCATTCGAGAGATATCAACAAAGTTCTCTCGCGCAGACCCTTTGTGGGGGGAGCCCGTGATGTTATGCCCTCCAAAGACAACGCCAGCAAGAGCTTTAAGTTTCTGCATAGGGACGCCGCCCACCAGAGCGCTTTTGCTGCAGCCATCGCTGCGTTTCATCAAGCGAACCTGAAAGTGCCAATTCGATTTTCTGTTTCTGGCGGCGCTCCCTATCCGACAGGAGCAGCGAAATTTCAGGCAGTGGCGTGGGAAGTTGGTAGTGTTGACGTTAGAGATTTAAGTCGCGACGAGTGGCCGAGTCCGACGAAAAGCCGTGCTACGCAGCTAGTCGAGGATGCGATTATCTAGGCCGGCCCGCCGCCAATGCGCGTTTCAGTCGGCACAACGGTGCATGGCGGTTACGGCTAGCAAGATTGCTCTGACCTGCTGGACCAGACGGTAGGGTTCCGTGGAAAGAATGCGTCCACAGACAAGATAAACTCATGCGCGTCCGCCTTGGGTCGTAAGCCGCCCCTCAAGCGACGACCGCTTCCGGACAAGAGCGGACATCACGTAGCAACGCCAGGGATGAGAGAGCGGCCGATGACTTACCGCCAAGCAAATCGCGCTGCACGCCCCAACAGATGTCATTTGGCCAGATAGGTGTCGGCTGAAATGACTTCCGCATACCCGAATGCGAGCGTTGACATCAGGGCCGTATGCACTTGCTCGGCGGGCACGCTCTTCCCATCGAACTCGAGCTCGCGGGTTGCGCAGGCGTCGTGCACGACCGTTGTCTTGTAACCAAAATAGCCGCGGCGCAAGTTGTCGCGTCGATGCACATGTGGCTCATCGGCCAATAACCGTGACTTATTCGATGCCGTCGGAATCGAGTGTCTCCTTGAGGTCCGTCTTGTGGAACGAGTTCGGATAGTTCTTTGTGATGACGTGCTCGTCGTCTTGGGGGGCTACCTTCGGATGTATCAGCACGCCCTCGGTGCCGGGTACGAAGAACGGCAGGTCGCCGGCGCGAACGCTTACCGGATCATGGACGCAGTCCGGCACTGACCGGACCCGGCACGCAGCGGTCGTTAGCCCGGGACCTTGCTCCTGGCCTGGGAAGCGTCGGCCTCGATCCTGCGGCGCACCTCTTCCTCAAGACCCTTGAGCCCCCAGGTTCTTCCGATCGCGATCGCTTCATCGGCCTCCTTTCCGTCCACCCATGCGGCCCGGAGCGCTGCCATCGCACCGACACGGTTGCCGCTGGCACAGTGCACGAGCACCGGACGTTTCGCGTCTCGAACAATGGCATCAAACGCCATCACGTTCTCACGGGTGAGATCCACTGCACCGCGTAATGGCAGGTTGGAGTACAGAAGGCCGGCCGCGCGGACGGCTGCCGCCTCGTCGAAATCTGGCGTCTCCGCATCCAAGGTGAGGTCGATGACGTGGCGGATGCCAGCATCACGCACGCGTGAGATGTCGTCGGCATCCAGCCGCCCCGCCGACACGATGCCCGGCGCAGGTGACACCGCATCCGCAACGGTCGGCAGTGCAGTCGGGTACGTGGCGGAGGCGCAGCCGGGGCCTGCGAGCGCAACGACAAGGAAGAGCAATGGAATAGGCTTCATGGCATAACCTCAGGCGCGGTTGACGACACGGTGCAACAGGATGCCAGCCAGCATGGCCGGGATGAACCACAGCGCTTCGACCGAGCCGATCCCCAGGCCCGCGAGTGCAGGACCTGGACAGTAGCCGGCGATACCCCAGCCGATTCCGAACAGTGCCGCACCGCCGAGCAGCTTGCGGTCGACCTGCTTCAGGTTCGACAGCTGGAACGTATCGGCGAGCACCGGGCTGCCACGGCGCAGCACCAAGCGGAACAGCAGCCCGGTGGTGGTGACGGCGCCGCCGAGGACGAACGCCAGCGTCGGATCGAAATCTCCGAACACGTCGAGGAAGCCGAGCACGATGCGGGGGTCGGTCATGCCCGACATTGCCAGCCCCAGACCAAACAGCGCACCCGACAGCAGCGCGGCAATCGAGAACTTCATCATCAACTCCAGACGTGGCGCACAAGGAAGGTGGTTGCAATGGCCGTGGCCATGAAGGTCAGGACGGCCGCCAGCGAGCGCATGGACAGTCGGCCGAGCCCACACACGCCGTGGCCGCTCGTGCAGCCGTTGCCCATGCGCGTGCCGAAGCCCACCAGCAGCCCGGCGACCACCAGCCCGACTCGCGAATAGTCCGTCCGCGGCAGTGGTGCACCGGGCACCAGTGCCATGTATAGGCCCGCGGCGACGATCAAGCCCAGCAAAAACATGGCGCGCCACGACACATCACCTGCCTTCGGGAACAGAACGCCGTTGAGGATGCCGCTGACGCCCGCGACCCGTCCGTTGAGCCACAGCAACAACGTCGCGGACAGTCCAATCAGCACCCCGCCTGCCAGGGCGATCATCCACGTGGTCATGCCTCACCTCCCAATTGGTTCAGGGGCAGCCGCAGGTAGCGGATGCCGTTCGCGTCCGTCGGCGGCAGCTCGCCAGCGCGAATGTTCACCTGCAACGCCGGCAGAATCAGCTTGGGCGCCGCCAGTCTTGCATCCCGTTCGGTCCTCAACTTCACGAACGTCTCCTCATCTGCCTCGCCGCCCACATGCACATTGCGCTGCTTCTGCTCGTCGAGCGAGCTCTGCGGATGCGCCTCGCGCTCGGCCGGCGGGTAGTCGTGGCACAGGAACAGGCGGGTGTCGGCGGGCAGATCGAACAAGGTGCGGATCGATCGGTAGAGCTTGCGCGCGTCGCCCCCTGGGAAGTCCACTCTCGCGGTGCCCGTTTCAGGGGCAAACACCGTATCGCCCACGAACGCGGCGTCACCAACGAGATAGGTCAGACTATCGTCGGTGTGACCGGGCGTCGCGATCGCACGCGCTTCGAGCTCGCCGATGGCGAACGTGTCTCCATCGGCGAACAGCCGATCGAACTGGCGGCCGTCGGTGGCGAACTCCGGCTCCATCCCGAACAGCGCCTTGAAGCGCTCCTGCACCTGGGTGATACCGCGACCGATCGCGACCTTCGCGCCGGTTTCGCGTTTGAGGTATGCCGCCGACGTCAGGTGGTCGGCATGCGCATGGGTTTCAAGGATCCAGTCCACGATCAGCGAATGATCGCGCACGAACGCGAGCACGCGGTCGGCCGAGGCGGTCGAGGTTCGGGCACAGGCGGGATCGTAGTCGAGCACCGGGTCGACGATGGCGGCATGGCCACCGTCACGATCGTAGACCACGTAGGTGAAGGTGAACGTGGCCGGGTCGTAAAAGCTCTGCACCTGCGGATTCATTTGACAGCTTCTTGCTCTGTACTTTAGGTACTGCTACATTACATTCGTCACCTGTCCTTGTCAAGAACTTACTAAACTACATCCGCCATGGCCCGTTCATCAAAGAAGATACGTCCGATGCCCTCGACCGAGCAGATGGCGCAGCATGCCAATGAAGCGGCCGCACTGTTGAAGGCACTGGCCCATCCGGCACGCCTGCTCGTGCTGTGCCAGCTGGTCGAGGGCGAGGCTTCGGTAGGAGAGTTGCAGCCGATTACCGGGCTCAGCATGTCCGCCCTGTCGCAGCACCTGGCCGTACTGCGCGAGATGCAGCTCGTCACGACGCGTCGCGAGGCGCAGACCATCTACTACGCGCTAGCCGAGGGCCCTGCTGCAAGCGTGCTCGATACGCTATACGCCGCCTACTGTGGCAGCCAGGAGGCTGTCCAATGACCACGTTCCAGTTAGTGATGGGGGTCATTTCCGGCGGCGTCGTCGGCTTCACGCTCGGGCTGGTCGGTGGCGGCGGCTCCATTCTCGCGGTCCCGCTCATGGTCTACCTCGTCGGGGTGCGCGACCCGCATGTGGCGATCGGCACCAGCGCGCTTGCGGTTGCGGCCAACGCACTTATCGGCCTGACCAACCATGCCCGCAAGCGCAACGTGAAGTGGCGTTGCGCCGCGGCGTTCGCTATCGCCGGCGTGCTGGGCGCGTGGTTCGGGGCGATGCTCGGCAAGGCCATGGACGGGCAGCAGCTGCTTGCATTGTTCGCGCTCCTGATGCTCGTGGTCGCCGGCATGATGTTCCGCTCGCGCGGAAGTGAAGGGGATCCGGCGGTGGTGCTCAATCGGGGCAACGCGCCGAAGCTGCTGGGTTCGGGCGCGGTCACCGGGCTCCTGTCGGGTTTCTTCGGTATTGGAGGGGGCTTTCTGGTAGTACCGGGCCTGATCGCCTCGACCGGCATGCCGATCCTGTTCGCGGTCGGTTCATCGCTGCTCGCCGTTACCGCCTTCGGACTGACCACCGCATTGAGCTACGCGAGCTCCGGACTGGTCGCCTGGTCGCTTGCGGTGGCGTTCATCGGCGGCGGCGCGGTCGGCAGTCTGTTTGGCGCCCGCCTCGCCACACGCCTGGGCGACCGCAAGGGCGTGCTCAACACGGTGCTTGCCGGCCTGATCGTCGTCGTCGCGGTGTACATGCTGTACCGCACCGCGAGTGAACTCGGCTGGATCTGAATTTCGTTCTTCCCCGCAAACGTTCCGGAGGCTCCCATGAACACACCCTGGCGCTTCGCTGAAGATCACTACGCCGGTGGGCAGCCCACGCCTGCGCATCTGGCCGAACTCGTGCGCGAGGGCGTGCGTACGGTTATCAATCTGCGTGCCCCAGAAGAGCCGGCGGAGTACGACGAAGCCGCCGAGGCCGCCCGGCTCGGCGTGCACTACGTATCGCTGCCGATCGCCGGCGCCGCCGATCTCGACCGAGCCCGGGTGCGCGAGTTCGGCCAGACGCTGGACGATGCGCGCCGCGAAGGCGGGGTCCTGATCCATTGCGCGAGTTCCAACCGCGTGGGCGCAATGATCGCGCTTGACGCGACACTCAACCGCGGCTGCTCGCTGGAAGCGGCGCTCAAGCGCGGCCGTGAGGCCGGTCTGGCGACGCTGGAGCCGGCGGTGGTCGCGCTCGCGGAAAACGAAGGAGCCCGGTCATGATCGGTCCCGCCACCATCTTCCGCCAGCTCTTCGAGCCGGTGTCTTCGACCTACACCTATCTGATCGCCTGCCCCGAAACGCGCGAAGCCGCCCTCGTGGATCCGGTGATGCCCGCCTGGCAGCGCGACCTGCAGGTAGTCAACGAGCTCGGTCTGAATCTCGTTATGACGATCGACACGCACATTCATGCGGACCACATCACGTCGGCGTCGATGCTCCGGCGGGAGGTAGGCAGCCGCATCGCTACCCCCGCGCTCGATGCATTGTCCTGTACCGACGTGCCGATGGAAGACGGCGTCCCCCTGCAGGTCGGCGGCGTGCGCATAGACCCGATGCATACGCCCGGCCACACCGACAACCACTTCGCGTTGGTGATGAATGACCGCGTGTTCACCGGCGACGCGCTGCTGATCGACGGCTGCGGCCGTACGGACTTCCAGAGCGGCGACGCGCGTGAACTGTACGAGAGCGTACGCGGTCGGCTGTTCGGCCTCCCGGGCGAGACGCTCGTGTACCCGGCGCATGACTACCAGGGGCGGTGGGTATCGAGCATCGCGCAGGAGAAGCAGCGCAACCCGCGGCTCGGCGCCGAACGCACGCTCGAGGATTTCATCGAGCTGATGGAAAACCTGAACCTGCCATACCCGAAGTTCATCGACTATGCCGTGCCGGGTAACAAGGCGTGCGGGCAGTGTCCTCCGGACCTGCCGGAGCACCTTCGCCAGTACTGTCAGGAAATGGCGGAAAGCCCCCAAGGTTAGCGAGGGTCGGGGGTTGGAGGCATTCCACGGCCGCCGAATCTAACCGTCCTGCCTCGGCAGGACGAGCTCCGCGACCGTCCCACCTCCCTCCCTGGGACGCAAGACCACGTACCCGCCATGACGCTCGGCGATTGCCTCGACGATCGTCAACCCCAACCCGCTGCCTCCTGCGCTGCCGGTCGCGCGTCCTCGCCAGAACCGTTGCGTCGCCTGCCGGTACTCGTCAGGTTCGAGACCAGCGCCACGATCGGTCAGACGGAACCGTACCGTGGTGGCATCGGCATCAGCAACAAGGTCTACGGCACTTCCCGGAGGCGAATAGCGCAACGCGTTGTCGACGAGGTTGCGCAACGCCGCCACGGACAGCGCGGGAGGCACCGCCGGCACCGCCTGACTACCGCTTCCAGCCACGACAACGACCCGGCCATTGGCCGCCGGACTGCTGGCCGCCACCGCCTGCTCCACCACCTGCGCGGCGGTGATCCACTGTCCGTCGTCGAACGGCAGCCGTCCTTCGACCCGCGCCAGCATCAGCAACTGGTCCAGCGTCGCACGCATACGCTGCACGCCTTCACCGGCATCGGCCAGCGCACGTCGTGAGTCCTCGCCACCAGTCAGCCGCGCAACCTGCAGGTGAGTGTCGATCGCAGTCAAGGGTGTGCGCAGTTCGTGCGCAGCATGGTTGGTGAAGCTGCGCTCTCGTGACACCGCGTCGGAAACGCGCTGCAGCAGGTGGTTGAGGGATTCGACCAATGGCCGGAGTTCGCCCGGCATTGGTTGCGCGTCGAGGGGCTCGTCGGCATCGGGCTGGCGTTGCGCAAGCGTGCGACGCAGCCGATCGAGCGGCGCGAGCGCACGGCCCGCGCCCAGCCACAACGCAAGCAAGCCACCCACCGCGGCAATCAGGAACGGCAGCCCGGCCGCCAGCGCGATCTGGCGGCTCAGTTCGGCACGCTCACCGAGACTGTCGGCAGTGGTAATGCTGTAACCGTTCGCCTCCAGCGTGTAGGTACGCCACGCCGTACCCTCGATCTCACGCGTGCGATAGCCCGGCGCGTCGGTCGCCATCAGTGCGCTGGATGCGCCCTGGGTGGTGGCGATCACCTCCCCACGCAGCGAGCGTATCTGGCACGCCATCCCGCGACTGCCGGCAACGGTCACCGCATCAGCCGCCGCTACCGGCGAGGCGCCCACCAACGCGCCCTGCGCCAGCAGTCCGGACACCATGCGTGCCGACATCGCCAGCCGGTCGTCGAGGGTATGCTGCAGGTTGCGATCGAGGTCACGCAGCATCCACGCCGCCGCCACGCTCCACAGCACCGCCAAGGCGATGCCGATTGTCAGCACCAGGCGGAATCGCAGGCTCATGGCTCGGCCCTGCCGAACCGATATCCGAGTCCGCGCACGGTTTGAATGACATCGGCACCGAGTTTCCGGCGCAGGTGATGGATGTGCACGTTGATTGCGTTGCTGCCGACCTCCTGTTCGAAACCGTACAGGCTGTCCTTGAGCTGTTCGCCGGACAGGCAGCGCCCGCCTGCCTGCATCAGGCTGGCGAGCAGTGCGGTCTCGCGACGCGACAGGTCGACGGGTATGCCGTCGAGCCAAGCCTGCCCACTGGCGGGATCCAGCGCCAGTGAACCGGCTTCGATTAGGTTCACGCTGCGGCCAGCGGCACGCCTCGACAAGGCGTGCAGCCGTGCCACGAGCTCGCCGAGATCGAACGGTTTGACCAGATAGTCGTCGGCGCCGCCTTGCAGGCCGGCGATGCGATCTTCCACCGCATCGCGCGCGGTCAGCAGCAGCACCGGCAATTCATCACCGCTCTGGCGCATGCGCACCAGCAGCTGCATACCGTCCTCGTCGGGCAGCCCAAGGTCCAGCACCATCGCGTCGCAATGGGTCGTCTGTCGCGCGAGTTCGGCGTGCGCGACGCTCTCCACGCGATCGGCTGTCATTCCAAAAGCCCGAAGACCGGAGACTATGCCCCGGGCGATCAATTCGTCGTCCTCAACGACCAGGATCCTCATTGATGCCAACTCCGGAAACCAGATGCGCGCTGCACCCTAGCGCAGGGTACCCGGCGTCGCCACCGCCGGGTCATGGCTCCAGCCTGGGGGGCCTTTAATCGTGACTTAATCGCGCGCCTTCATCGTGGCCGGCCTGGATCTCCGGAGTACTGAATGATGCTGTTGCTGCGCCGGTTGTTGCTAAGCCTGTTGATGTTGCCGATGTTGGCGGTTCCCGTGCCCGCGATGGCGCAAGGCTGGCTCGCACCACCGAGCGGGCAGCAGCAGCCCGAGTTCCTCGAGGTCAGCGAGGTGTTCAGGGTCGAGGCAACGGCCGTGAAGGATGGCGCGACCCGGCTGAGCGGCACTATCGCGCCGGGCTACTACCTCTATCGACACCGCCTGAGCGTTGTTCTCGACGGCGGCAAGGCGTTGCCGCTGCAGTTGTCGAACGGCAGGGCGAAAACCGACGAGTTCTTCGGCCGCACCGAGGTCTATTATGACACTGTCGAAATCATAGTCAATGGTGGCGACGCACGCTCGGCGACGCTGCATTGGCAGGGCTGCGCAGATGCCGGCATCTGCTATCCGCCGCAGACCATGCCGGTCGATCTGCCATCGGTCGAGACGCCACCGGCAACCAATGCCGCTGTGGACACCGCAGCGACGACGCCGCCCTCGGAAAAGGCGACAAGCGACAGCGCCCCGCAGCCGCCCACCTCCCCCTCTGCGGCCTCCGTCGCACAAAACTCGGCAGGCGTCGGCGCATCATCCGTCACGGGCTCGATCAGGGAGGCCGCCCCGGCGCCTTCCGTTGCCGGCGAGGACCAGCGCTTCGCCAGCCGCCTCGCCGATGCCAGCCTGTTCGCGTCGGTCGCGGTGTTCTTCGGCATGGGGCTGCTGCTCGCGTTCACGCCGTGCACGCTGCCGATGATCCCGATCGTTTCCAGCCTGATCGTTGGCGGACAGCCGACCACGCGGCGTGCGCTCGCCTTGTCGGTGGCCTACGTTCTGCCGATGGCGTTGACCTACGCCGCGCTCGGCGTGGCCGCCGGGATCGCCGGTGCCAACCTGCAGGCGGCCTTGCAGAACCCGTGGCTGTTGGGCGCCTTCGCGGCGGTGTTCGTGGTGCTTGCGCTGTCGATGTTCGGTGCGTTCGAGCTGCAGTTGCCGGCGTGGCTCGGCAACCGCCTGGATCGCGCCGGTCGCCAGCAGCGCGGCGGCACGCTCGCTGGCGCCGCCGCGCTCGGGTTCCTGTCCGCGCTGCTGGTGGGACCGTGCATGACTGCGCCACTTGCCGGCGCGCTGCTCTACATCAGCCAGTCCGGCAGCGCGCTGACCGGCGGCCTGGCGCTGTTCGCGCTTGGGCTGGGCATGGGATTGCCCCTGCTCGCGATTGCGGTGTTCGGCGCACGCATCCTGCCGCGCCCCGGCGCGTGGATGGATCGCGTCAAGGCGGTCTTCGGCTACGTCCTGCTGGCGTTGGCGATATCGATGCTGGCGCGGGTGCTGGCACCGGCGACGGCGCTGGTGCTATGGGGCGCCTGGCTGCTCGGCGTGGCGGCGGGTTTCCTGGCCCTGGTCGCACCGCCTGCAAGCGGCCCGCTGCGCCTGTGGCTGCCGCGCTATTTTGCAGCCGCGTCGGCGGTCTGGGCACTGGCACTCATGATTGGCGGTGCCAGCGGCTCCGGCGATCCGTGGCGCCCCCTGGAACGACTCGGTGCCAGCGATGCGAGTGCGCAGACAGCCGCGCCGACGGTCGCCTTCGTCCAAGCCAAGACGGCCGACGACCTGTCACGTCGCATCGCCGAAGCCGGTGCGCGAGGCCAATGGACGCTGGTCGATTTCTACGCCGACTGGTGCGTTTCCTGCCATGTCATCGAACGGGAAGTGTTCGGTGATCCGCAGGTGGCATCGATGCTCGCCGGCATGCAGGTCGTGAGGCCCGACGTCACCGCCAACGATGTGGCCGATCGGGCATTGATGAAGGCATGGCAGGTGGCCGGTCCGCCGACGTTGCTGCTCATCGGACCCGACGGCCAAGAACACCGCGCCGAGCGCACGGTGGGCGAGATCACCCCCGAAGCATTCCTGGCCCGCCTGCAGCGCGTCCAGCAAGGAGCGCAATGATGGTCAGTCTTGGCCCGTTTCCCATGTCCCTGGTGGTGCTGCTGGTCGCACTCGCGATTGCCGCACTGGTCGCCCGGCAGTTCGTTGTGCCCTTGCCCGGGCAACCCGCGATCAAGCCGCTTTCGACGTTCCTCGACATGCTGATGGTCGGCGTGCTCGCGGCGCGGCTAGCCTTCGTGCTCGCATGGTGGCCGCAGTACCTCGCGGATCCGTGGTCAATTGTCCGCATCGGCGACGGCGGCTTCTCGATCTGGGCGGGCGTGCTCGCGGGCCTCGCATTCGGCGCATGGCGAGCGCGAAACGCTCCCGCGCTGCGACGTCCGCTGCTGTTCGGTGCGATCGCAGGGCTGGCTTCCTGGGCCGTTCTCGGTGGCGCGCTGCTGTTGATGCAGCAGTCGGTGATGAAACTGCCGGCAACCGAACTGAGCACGCTCGACGGCGGCAGCACGAAGCTTTCGGCGATGACCGGCGAGCCGATGGTCGTGAACCTGTGGGCGACGTGGTGCCCGCCGTGTCGCCGCGAAATGCCGGTCCTGGCCAAGGCGCAGGAAGAACGCGGCGACGTGACGTTCGTCTTCGTCAATCAGGGGGAATCCGAATCGGAGATCCGTGACTACCTGCGCGAGAGTCACCTGCAACTGAGCAATGTGCTGCTCGATCCATTCTCGTCCGTAATGCAGGAGTCCGGCTCGCGCGGCCTGCCAACGACGCTGTTCTTCGATGCCGACGGCCGGCTTGTGGACACCCACATGGGCGAACTCTCGAATGCGAGCCTTGCCGTAAAGCTGCGGCGCTTCGGTGCTGCGCCCTCATCGAGTCCCCCAACCCTTCCAACCAAGGAGGTGCCGTGATGGCACGAGTGAACCCCACTGCAATACTGCTTTCGTCCGCCCTGCTGCTCGCCACCGGTTGCAGTCAGGCCGCCGAGGAAAAGTCGGTTTCCACCGCACCGGCTGTCCCAACGAACGCCACCAGCAACCCGGAGACTGAAAGGCCCGCCGTGATCGAAGCCATTGAAGCCCAGGGTTTCGAAGTGCTCGGCGAGTTCGACGCCCCATCGGGTCTTCGCGGCTTTGCAGGCGTCGCAGGCCAGCAGCCCGTGGCGGTATACGCGACCAACGACGGCGAACATGCCGTCGTTGGGACGCTGATCAATGCAAAGGGCGAGGACATCGGCGCCGAGGCGCTGCAGCGACTTGTCGCCGGTCCGATGTCGGCCCGCACCTGGGCACTGCTGGAGGCGAGCGAATGGATCGCCGACGGAAAGGCCGATGCGCCCCGCGTGATCTACACGTTCAGCGACCCGAACTGCCCGTTCTGCAACAAGTTCTGGAGTGCAGCGCGGCCGTGGGTGGATTCGGGCAAGGTGCAACTGCGGCACATCATGGTCGGTGTGATCCGTCCGGACAGCGCCAACAAGGTTGCCACGATCATGACCGCCAGCTCGCCGTCGGAGGCGCTCCGTCGCAATGAAACCAGCTACAGCTCAGGCGGCATCAAGCCGGCGGCCTCCGTGCCCGCCAATGTGCGCGCCACCCTCGATGCGAACCAAAGACTGATGGTCCAACTAGGGTTCCAAGGCACGCCGGGCATCCTGTTCCGCGACGACAACGGCACGGTCCAGCGCCGAGCCGGCATGCCGGCACCAGATGACCTGGCCACCGTGCTCGGACCGCGCTGATGCGGGGCACATCCTTGCTATTGGGCCTGGTGCTGGCGGGCATGACCTACTTCGCGCAGGCGGCGACGCCGGCGACGTCTCCCGCCCACACTATCGCCATGCATGGCAAAGCGATCGTCCTGCCGGACGCCGCCCACCAACCCGACCCGAAAATGCGCCAGCGGGCGGTATTCAGCCTGACCGTGGCGCCGGCTTCACCCGCTGCGACGGATCCGGGCTTGGAGCGGGTCGCGCGCGCCGTCAACCTGCTCAAGGCAAGCGGAGTGACGAAGAAGCAGTTGGACTTCGTCGTGCTGCTCAGCGAAGGAGCAACGGATTCAGCGCTGGCTGATCCCGCGTACCGCGTCCGCCATGGGGTCGCTAACCCGAACCTCGGGCTGATCGCGCAACTGTCGGCGGCGGGAGTGCAAATGTTCGTGTGCGGCCAGGCCTTGCACTCCCGGCAGCTGGACAGCAACTCGCTGGCACCCAGCATCGCAATATCGCTTTCGGCGTTGACCAGCATCATCACGCTGCAGCAGCAAGGCTATGCGCTGGTTCCGCTGTGAACCAGCAGCAGACGCCGCTGGCTGAATCGACTGTGCCCAGCGATGGTCTCCGGACACCGATCTCGGTGCCTTCCGCAATAGGAGTTCGTCGGCAGTCACTGAGGGGGGGGGGCTCGCCGGCCCGCTGCTCCAGGGTCGGCTCCTGTACCGCTTCTAGGTATGCGGTCGAAGCGTTGATCACGAGAATCAGTCGACCGCGACGGAGACTTGGAGCCAGCGATGTCCGCTTTGGGTCGGGAGCGGACGTTGGCTGGTCGGTGCCGGCAGAGGCTGACCCGCCACAACTGATCCGTGACGCAGCGGCATCAGCGCACGCACTGTCGGCCGAGGGGTTGAACAACGCATCAATACTCGATTCAAAAATGTTTCATCCACATATCACCCCGTTGAAGCCAGTAGGGTCTGGCTTTGCGCAAGGGCACAGCGCTCCTTGTGCGCCTTCATCATGGATTCTCTATGAGTGACAGGTCGGAGGCGATCTACTGCGTCCTTGTAGTAATCGCAGCAGCTCTGGTGAGTGTTGCCAGATGCGTCCACTGTAAACGCCCGAAGTTCCCCTGTTCCAACCCGTGACAGACCACAAGGCCCGGCAATCGCCGGGCCTTGTGCGTTTATGCCCGAGATTAAGGAGATGAGACGATGCACCTGGTTGAAACAATGGCCTATGCCGGCGAGCAGCCCTGGCACGGCCTCGGTCACAAGCTGGCGCCGCAGCAGCCGATCGATGTCTGGAAGCGAGAGGCCGGGATGGATTGGTCGATCGAAGAGTCCGAAGTCCGCTACGTGGTCGGCAAGAACGGGATCGGGGCCATCAACGCCTTCCCAGACCAGAAGGTCCTGTACCGGTCCGACACGCACGCGCCGTTGTCGGTCGTGTCCAAGCGGTACAAAGTGGTCCAGCCGGGCGAGATCCTGGAGTTTTACCGCGATCTGACCGAAGTCGGTGGCTTCGAGCTGGAATCGGCCGGTGTCCTGCGCGAAGGCCGCAAGTTCTGGGCCTTGGCCAAGACCGGCCAGAGCACCGTCCTGAAGAGGAAGGATCGCGTTGACGGCTACCTGCTGCTGGCCACGGCCTGTGATGGGACACTGGCGACCACCGCCCAATTTACTTCGGTGCGGGTCGTGTGCAACAACACCTTGGCCATCGCGCTCGGCAGCAACGCGGGAGCCGTCAAGATGCCGCATCGCAGCCACTTCGATCCCGACGTGGTGAAGCGCCAGTTGGGGATCACCGTGTCGAGCTGGGACTCGTTCGTGGCCCGGATGAAGGCGCTTGTCGAGTGCCCGGTGGATCCCGACTCGGTGGATGGGCTCCTGCGCCGGGTGCTGACCTACCCCAACCCGGACGGGCAAGGGGTGGCGGTCAACGAACAGGCGTTCACGGTGGCCCGGGCCTTGTACGACGGAGCAGGCAAGGGCTCGGATCTGGCGAGTGCCAAGGGAACGGCCTGGGGTGTTCTGAGCAGCGTGACCGAGTTCGTCGATCACCACCGGCGGGCCAGGAGCGACGACCATCGCAGGGAGGCGGCATGGTTCGGGGCGGGTGCCCAGATCAAGCGGCGGGCGTGGGACGAAGCCATGAAGCTGGTGACCTGACCAATGGAAGTCGATCAGCTCGACGTTGCGTACATCGCGATAGGCGCCAAACAGGCGCTGGACAAAAGCGGGGCCCCGTACGCGAAGGTTCCGTTCCAGGGGGAGTTGGGCTACGTCCAGGTATGTATCGACCAGGCCGAGCTTCTGACTCGCGCCTGGCGCGCATGCAGTGAGGTGTTCCCCGGTGTCTGGTGCTACGAGGTGGCCGAGCCCTTCGGCGTGGCCTTCGGCAAGCACCTCTTGGCCGGAGGGGGTCCTGAGAGCGCTCAGAGCATCCTCAACGGCGTGGTGGCCGCAGCGATGGCGACATCGCCGGCCTAAGTTTCGACGTTGTCAGGCAACCCCATAAGCCCGGCCTCCCCACGGAGGCCGGGCTTCTTCTATTGGAGAATCGGAAATGAGCAGATCAGCGGCGATTCGCCTGGTCGATACACGCTCCCTGGAGCGAGAGCAGTGGTTGGAAGTTCGCAAGCAAGGCATCGGCAGCTCAGACGCGGCGGCCGCGGTGGGCTTGTGTCCGTACAAGAGCCAGCTGGAACTCTGGATGGAGAAGACCGGCAGGGCCGTTCGTGGCGAAGAGCCGGGTCAGGACAGTCCCATGTATTGGGGCACCCTGTTGGAGCCGCTTGTCGCCGCGGCCTACACCGAGCGGACCGAGCGAAAGGTGCGCCGCGTCAATGCGGTGCTTCAGCATCCGACCTACAGCTTCATGCTGGCCAACATCGATCGGGAAGTGGTCGGTGTGCCGGATGTCCAGATTCTCGAGTGCAAGACAGCTGGGGAGTTCGGGTCACGGCTCTGGCGCGACGGTGTGCCGGAGTACGTCCAGCTCCAGGTCCAGCACCAGCTGGCCGTGACCGGCAAGCAGGCCGCAGATGTGGCGGTCCTCCTGTGCGGCCAGAAGCTTGAGGTCCATCGGATCGAACGGGACGAGGAGGTGATCTCCCGCCTGATCGTGCTGGAGGCCAGGTTCTGGGAGCACGTGACCCAGGACACCCCGCCGCCGGCCGATGGAAGCGAGTCTGCCGCTCGGGCGCTACGCAGCCTCTACACCGGCAACGACACCAGCATCGACTTCAGCGAAGACGCCGAGTTGTCGGCCACCTTCGACGGGCTGGTGCTGCTGCGCGACGAGATTGCGCAGATGGACAAGCGGGCAGAGCAGATGCGCCAGCAGCTGGAGCAGTCGATGGGGGATGCCTCCCGGGCGATCTTCCCGACCGGCGAGATCACCTACCGGCGCTCCAAGGACGGCACGAGCGTCGACCTCAAGAGGTTGACCGAGGCTCACCCGGATCTCGTGGTCGGTTTCACCGTTGAGCGTCCCGGATCCCGGCGGTTCCGGATCGTCCCCAACCAGAACGAAGGAGCATGATCATGCTGAAAGGCTTGGCGATCACACCGCCCGTGATCGGGCGGATCTCAATCGGCCGCGTGGTCGAGCGCAACGGCAAACGCCTGCCGGAGAAGGATGACCAGTTCACTCTGACGAGCCAGGTCCAGAATCGGGAAGGCTGGATTTTGCATCCGCTGGATGAAACGTTGCGCAAGGAGTCCGGCGGCAAGCTGCGTTCGATTCCGGTTTGCCTGCTCTTCAACGATCCCGGCTTGAACCTGCGCGCGGACTATTCGCTCTTTGACCGGACGACCGGCAGGCCGGTGTGTGTCGGCAACGGGGAGACCAGCCGGAGGATGGGCAAGGGCGGAATCACGCAGGAAGCTTGTCCTGGCCCCGACGGCTGCCCCTTCGCCATGGGCGAGTGCAAGGCGTACGCCCGCTTGAACGTGAGGGTCGGGGACGAGGACGAACTCGGAAGCTTCGTGCTCCGCACCACGTCGTACAACACGATCCGGACGTTGGCAGCCCGGTTGGCGTACTTCGATGCCGTCTCGGGTGGTCGTCTGGCGTGCATGCCGCTCGAACTGAAGCTCCGCGGCAAGTCCACGACGATGAGCTTCAGGTCGGCGATCTACTACGTCGACCTGGTGATCAGGTCAGGCCTGTCGCTGGAGCAGGCCATCGTGGAGGCGAGGACGCTTGACCAAGCCCGCAAGGACGCGGGATTCGATCAGGCGGCGCTGGATGAGGCCGCCAGGCACGGTTTTGCCAACGGTGCGTTCGAGGACCTGGTGGAGGACGTACCGGCCGTGGTGGAGGAGTTCTATCCCGCCGAGGCGGGTGTGGGCGGGAATGGCGTCACGAACGGGCCTGCAGGCGGCAACTTGCAGGACAGGCTGGAAAACAAGGTCGCCCGATTGGGGACCGGTTAGTCGTCAACGAATAGGAGAAAGACAATGCTGAAAGCGATTGGTGGGGCTGTGGTGTACGGCTTCGCGCTTTACGGCCTCAACACCTTCATGGAGAAGGTCAAGGTCATGCAGCGCGTCAAGCGACCGCTGGATCTGGGGGATCCCGGTCAGGTTGCCGGGCAGGAGGACGTCCCCGTCGCGTAGCGGGGGCTCGTCGGAACTGCCTGGCTTGCGGGCAAGGCAGGGCAACGTGAGGGCAGGGAACAAGGGGCGCATCCGCGCCCCTTTTCTGTTGCCGTCGAATCAGGACACGAAAATTCATCGAGGAGAACCAGATGGAGTCACCACCCATGAGCTTGCCCCCGCTGTACGTTCGAAGCGGCACGCGATCCTACAAGGTTGCCAGCGCCGACGAGGTCTTGGAGGCGGCCCGCGCCGTCGTCGGGCAGAGGATGCACCGTGGGGCCGCCTTTTCGGACCCCCAGACCGCCAAGGCATTCTTCCGCGACAAGCTGGGCGGGTTGGGTCAGGAGGTCTTTGCCGCTGCCTTTCTGGACACCCGTCACCGTCTGGTCGAGTACGTGGAACTGTTTCACGGAACCATCGATGGAGCCGAAGTCCATCCGCGGGAGGTAGTCCGTCATGCACTCCGCTGCAACGCCGCCGCGGTGATCGTGGCCCACAATCACCCTTCTGGTTCGGAACATCCCTCAGCTGCCGATCGCGCCGTGACAACACGCCTCAAGCAGTCGCTCGCCCTGGTCGATGTGCGCCTGATCGATCACGTGGTAGTCGGTGGACTGCAGACGGTGACCCTGGCGGAACGTGGCTGGCTTTGACTGCCACACGCGACGCCCGGTGGGGAGCGCAACCTGATCGACTAGCCTGCCAGCCAATGGGGGCTGGCAGGCTGGGGTCGAGTCTTCATTTTTTTGGTCTTACGAGGGTGAATTAGTCTCTTCGCGCGTTGTTTCGACCAGCGGCCGACCCACTAGGCGCACCGGGTCGAACGAGAACACGTGCTCCAGCGGTGCATCATGGCAGCGACCAACCAGCCGATCCGGGAACGCGGCCCGTCCGTGGTCGAGATCCACTTCGGCCGAGCAGATCGGGCACGTGCCCCAGTGGCGCACGACGGCGAATTCGCGGGACTTCAGCTTTCGACCAGGTGCCGGCATGGTGCGAAGCTGGCGGTAGAGCTCGCTCAGAGCCAGAAATGACGGCCCTGCCATGGTGACCCGCTGTGTGGGCAGCTGGAACACCGGCCGCGACAACCACCACAGCCCGGCTGTCACCAGCATCACGAGGCCGAGCTGAGCCAGTGTTGCGGTGGTCACAGGGGCGCTCCGGCCCCATGAGGAAAACAGCAAGAACCAGGCGATTCCCATCAGCACCATGTTCATGGCGGCACTGCCGATGAGCACGTAGCCACGCCAGGACTGCACAGGGAACGGCCGGCTGCCGACCGTCAGCCTTAGCCACAGCGCAGGCTTGACCGGATCCATTTGGTAGCGCATCGAGGTCGGGTTGACCTCGGGCGTCGTGTTGTCCTCAGTTTCCGCCTCACGCGTCGGGCGAAACCCGAAGGACAGCCGGGAGGGTAGGCCACGGCCGCCACCCTTCTTGACCACGAGGTCGGGGGTCAGGGCGCAGCCCTGCTGGGCGCACCGCTGTCGGAGCTGCTCCTGTCGCGAGTCCCACCATTTCTCCAGCTCGGTCGCCCGGAATACCTTGGAGAGGCCATCGCCGGTTCCTTCGAGTTGGTGAAAGAGTGCTCGAAGTGTCGTGGTGTCCGTCTCAGGAGGCGGTTCTCCGCGCGAGATCGCCGTCAGGGTCGTGTCCATGACCTCCCGGAGGACACGAGCGTTGCGCTGCTGGCCCCCCTCCCGATCAAGCCATCCAAGGGCCAACTGGAGGGATTCAACCTGCGGATTACCCGTTTGAGCGGGTTTAGATCTGTTTTCGTCCATGGCCTGCCGCGAATTTCTGCTTTCCCTCCGATCAAGGAAAGCACCATGGACACCATCCCAGAGCGGTTCTCACTCCGCAATCCGTCGGGCAATCCGCTGGCACGGCGCGGCGGGTTTCGCGTTCCATTTGGACTGAAAGATGGCCGTGTCTTAGCGCCGAGCGAGGTCCCGAAGGGCAAAGCGTGCGGCTGCGTTTGCCCGGGGTGCCATGCCCCCTTGTCCGCCAAGGCCCAAGAAAGCCGGCGCAAGCGCCCCCACTTCGCTCACCTGGTCGACACTGGCTGCCACACTGGTCGCGAGACCGGAATCCACGAGCGAGCCAAGCAACTGATTGCCGATCATCGGCGGCTGGTGATCCCGGCCTGGACCGGTGACCCAATAGACATGCCCAATCCGCCGCATGCCCGGGACGCAGATGGTCTGCTCCACTGGGGCCGCCAGATCGATCATCCGACCCGCGGCATGGAGTTGCGCGACATCGAGATTGAGCGATCGTTTGGCACCTACCAGCCCGACGTGGTTGCCCGAGATGAGGTCGGCGAGCTCCTGATAGAGATCCGCGTGACCCATGCCGTTGGCGACATCAAGGCGGCGCGAGTTCAAGCCGAGGGCCGGAGGATGGTCGAAGTCGACCTCTCCCAGCTGCACCGGGACATTCCTCACGACGTGGCGGCCTTCGAGCATGCGGTGCTTGTCGACCCCGCCAATCGCAGCTGGATCTCCTGCCCCAAAGCAGTTGCGGAGTGGCAGGCCTCCAAGCTGGAATTGGACGAGCAGGTTGCAGCCCGGAACCTGGAGATCGCCCAGCAGCGCGACCAAATGGTCAAGGCGGCCCAGGCACGCCAGGAGCGTGAGGCCCAAGAGACCAAGGACAAGGAGGGCCGGAAGGCCTACGTGCGTCGACAGAAGCGCGCGAAACACGCCGAGGACCTGGAGCATCTAATCGAGCTGACGTCGCCTGAGCGAATCGACCGGGTCCTGCGCGAGTACCGGATCAGTGCAGAAGATCGGGTCAGCGAGCTCCTGAACTCTGTGCCGGCGGCGGTGCGCTCGGCCTGTCTGCGCGCCCACAAGGATGCTTGGATCTTTGGAGTGGATCCGGTTCTCTGGCAGCTCCTGGCCCATGACCACTTCATCACGAAACGATCCCCAGGTGATCGGTTCAACCAGAGGGACGTCGCCACTTGGGTTCGCCGGAGCTTCTACACAGAGAGGGCGCTATACAGGCTCTTCGTCACCCAATATGCCAACCGAGCCGAGGCCCAACGCGCGGGCTTTCCCAAAAGGCGGCTGGCCTACTGGGTATTCACTGACGAAGAGAACGACCGGATTCCGAACTTCTACACCCCCGTCAACGACTTCATCGACCGGCTAGAGTCCGCCAGAGTCATTCGGCAACTGCCGGCGCCCAAAGGCGAGTGCGAAGTCCTTCCGCCGCCGTCTTCGGGCTTCACGCCTGCGGCGGCAGTGGCAATGGGGCCGCTTCCGCTCGGCTAGAAGGGGGAGCGCGGAGGGCCTCTGTTCCTCTTTTCTCTTTTTTTTCAATAGGATAGAGTGCTTTTGGCACGCTAGCCTACCGAAAAAACTGAACATAATTTAAATAAACACAACCGCATTAGGCAATTACTGCAGCTTTCGCATTGACTTGCGCCGCGCATAGGTGCAGCCTACGCTTAACAGCGGAGGGAGCTGCAATGCATAAGACGAAGCACTTTCAGCAGCGGATGGGCCAGCGGGGCATCAACCAGGCGATGATCGATCTGGTTTTGGGGTACGGCGAAAACGAGGGCAGCAAGGTGGTCCTGAGCCGCAAGAAGTCGGAGCAGCTTCGCGAAGCGCTTCGCACCCTCATGAAGATCGTAGACAAGGGCGGCTTGGTGGTCGTTGCCGAGGGCGATGCCCAGATCACCACGTATAACTATGCGGGCAGGAGCCAGTGACTATGTCCAAGGACAATGCCGGACAGGTCCTGTTCCAGGTGATGGAGCACTTCCGCAGCACCTCTCTCAGCGTCGACGAGTCCAAGTTGCTCGCGTTCCAGTTGCTCACGTGGGCGCATCTGTCGGCAAAGGACAGGCTTGAGCCCAGTGTCACGCTTGATACCGCCGTGGCTCAGGGAGGCGTCGAGGGGCTGTTGAGCGTTCTGAAGAAACTGTTCTGGCAACCCGGCGCGCTCGGAATGGCGTTTTTCAATGCCAATCGATACGTCGAGCAGGCGAATGATGCGGTTTTCGCTGCGCTGAGAACGGTGAAGTACCTGGTCGACGGCGGTGTATTCGAGAGGTTCTCGCCGGTCGATGTCGCCGGTGACCTGGTCGGTGGCACTTTCGAGGGTTTCGATGTGCCCGTCGAGCTGGCGCGTCTGATGAAAGATGTAGCGGTCGGTGAGACTACGCGTGCGGCCTACTTGCCTTGGGAGACTAGCGGCCAGCTTGTCGGGGTGCTGATGGATCAGCCTGACCTCCGCGTCCACGCTGAAGCACATCTCGGATCGCAAGTTGCGGCATTGCTGGCCCTGTTTCGTGGAGCGCCTACAGACGTTGCGTCAAACGATCCGCTGCGTGCGCCTGCAGCAGTTCATGGCGGACACCTGGAAAGATTTGACGCAACTCTTTCGATTCCACCGATGGGCATGGCCGGCGGCGTCGATGACGTGGTGATGCAGGACATCTACAGCCGCTTTCCTGTGGTCAAGGCCAGCGTGACAGGTCTGATGGTGCAGCACATTGCAGCGCAGACACGTGGCATTGCCGCCATCGTTGTACCTAATGGCTTTCTCTTCAGCTCAGGCAAGGACAGGGACGTTCGCGAATACCTGTTGAAGCAAGGCTGGGTCGAGGCGGTCATTGCGCTGCCCAATGGCATCTTCCAATCCAGCGGGCTGGGAACATCCATGCTGGTGTTGAACACGCAGGCACGCCACCGTCGCGTTGGATTCGTCGATGCATCGTTGCCGCACTTCCGTGCGTCGATGGGCAGGGGGCGGGTTGCGCTGCAGAGTACTGGCCTCATTCTGGACTTCTGCAGGCAGGTGCGCGTCGAGTCTGATATCCAAGCGGCTGCTGGACGTCAAGAAGAGGACTCGTATACGCAAGTCGTCAGTCTGGACGCCATCTTCGACAACGATGCCACGCTGGATGTCGGTCGCTACGTCATTCCAGACCAGCAGCGTGAAGCGCAAGCGCGGATGGAAACCCTGCCAACCGAAACACTGGAAGATGTGGTCCGCATTCTCATTCCAATACCCAACAGGGACCGCGGAGTGGATGTGTCAGCAGGAGTCGATGTTCTCGAGGTCGGGGCCGTCGATCTTCCCAGCGCAGGCTACATCCGGACCCCCGAGAAGAGTGTCAGAGTGCAACTGGCCGCCAAGCGTTCCGGCGATGTAATGGATATCTTCCTGCGGCCGCATGATCTGCTGTTGGTCGTGAAAGGCACCGTTGGAAAGATTGGCATCGTGCCCGACAACGTGCCGCCACCCGGGGATGGTGGCTGGATTGCCGGACAGTCGTTCGTGGTCCTGCGGGGGGCAAAGCCCGGCGTGGACCTCCGTGGCCTGGGTTTGTGGTTGCGGTCGAAGATGGGCCAGCAGGTGCTGGACGGCATCAAGACCGGCGCGACCATTCCCATGATGTCCATCAGTACGCTGCGCAAGCTCAAGGTCTTTGCGCTGAACGCGGCATTGACTGAGGCCGCAGTCGAAATCATCGAACGAGAAAAAGAGCTGCAATGGCAGATTGAGAGCTTGCAGGATGAGCAAGCCGGGATTGCAGAGGACTTCTGGAAGGAACTTCTCGCACAGCTACAGCAGGTCGACAAGGGTCAGAACACCCCATGAACATCCAGCAACTCGAAAGCGACCTGTGGCAATCGGCAGACGACCTGCGCGCCAACTCCAAGCTCACCGCCAGCGAATACTCGATGCCGGTTCTGGGGCTGATCTTCCTGCGCCACGCCAGCAACCGCTTCAATGCCTACCTGTCCGGGATCACCGCCGGAATCGGCCCGAAGGTTCCCGCTTCACGGCGGGAAGCCCTCATCAAGCTCGGCTTCCAGGGCAAGGCCGCAATCTATCTGCCGGAGGCGGCGCGCTTCGAGAACATCGCCGCCCTGCCGGCGGGCCCAGGAGTCGGCGAAGCGATCGATGCGGCCATGGACAGCATTGAAGCCGAGCATGAAGTCCTGCGAGGCGCGCTGCCGCGTGGCTTCCCCGCGTTCGAACCGGACCTGCTGGCGCGGCTCATCAAGGTCTTCGACGGGGAGGCGATCCGCAACGCTACCGGCGACGTGTTCGGGCGCATCTACGAGTACTTCCTCAACAAGTTCGCCATGACTGGCGCCCAGGAGGGCGGTGAGTTCTTCACCCCGCCATCGCTTGTGCGGATGATCGTCAACGTCATCGAACCCGACCACGGCCTCGTGCTGGATCCGGCCTGTGGGTCGGCGGGCATGTTCGTGCAGTCCGGCCATTTCATCGAGGGCCGCGGGCAGGATCCGCTGGACTCCGGCGTGGTGTTTCACGGGCAGGAAAAGAGCGACACCAACACCAAGCTGGCGCGCATGAACCTGGCGGTGCACGGACTGGATGCCAGCAACATCCGCCAAGGCAATACCTTCTACGACCAGATTGAACCGCTGATTGGCGAGTGCGATTTCGTCATGGCCAATCCGCCGTTCAACGTGGACGGCGTGGAGACCAAGAAGGTCGAAAGCCAGGTCGCGCTCGGTAGCCGCTTGCCGTTCGGTCTGCCCGGCTTGAACGCCAAGACCGGGGCGATCTCCAATGCCAACAGCCTGTGGATCCAGTACTTCCACTCCTATCTGAACCCGACCGGCCGCGCCGGGTTCGTGATGGCGTCGAGTGCATCGGACGCCGGCAACAAGGACAAGGAGATCCGCGAGAAGCTGGTCAGGACCGGCGATGTGGACGTGATGGTCGCCATCGGCAACAAGTTCTTCTACACCCGCAGCCTGCCGTGCACGCTGTGGTTCTTCGACAAGGGCAAGCCGGAGTCGCGCAGGGACACGGTGCTGATGCTGGATGCACGCAACGTCTATACGGTCGTCTCCGCGCGTTCGCATGTCTTCACCGAGGAGCAGCTCGCCAACCTCAACGCGGTGGTGTGGCTGTATCGGGGGGAGGGCGACAGGTTTGCGGCGCTGGTGGCCAGCCATCAGCAGCAAGCGGATGGCTGGTTGGCGCAGCTGCCGCAGCGGCTGGCCGACGACACGGCGGCAATCGAGGCGCTGGCCCGGAATCTGACCGTGTTCGGCACAGGCGCGACGCTGGCCGAGCTCAATGACGGCGTTGACGACGAGGCCCGGCTCGATGAAACAACGCTGGAGGCCTTCAAGGCAGAGCTGGACGCGGCTCGGGAGGACGGCAAGGACACCGGGCAAGCCGTCGCAGACCTAGAGGCGGCGGTGAAGCTTGCACGCAAGGTCGTTGCGAAGGCCCGGCCGGACAAACTTGCCAGCGTGAAGGTCGCGCAGGCCGCGCTGGAAGACCTTGCGCCGCAACTGAAGGCCACGGCCCGGCAGCTTGAGGCCCGACACAAGCAATGGCTGAAGCTGCTGGACAAGGCTGAGAAGGAACTGCGCGGGCGCAAGAGCGACGCCTTCGATGCCAAGGCCATCCGAGAGGCCAGGCGCGCCTTGCTGGCCGCCGACCGAAATCGGAACGAAGAGGCCACGGTTCGCGACCTGGCGCTGGAGGCGCTCAAGCAATCCGGCTACTTCATCGCCCAGGGGCACTGGTTGCTTTCGAGATTTCCCGACGGCGTGTTCGTGGACGTTCAGGGCCTGTGCGCGGCCGTCACCCGCGAGCGCATCGGGCAGAACGACTGGTCGCTCACGCCGGGACGCTATGTCGGCGTGGCGGTTGTCACCGAGGATGACGAGGAAGGGTTCGTCGACCGGATGCGGATCATCCATGACGAGCTGGTGGAGTTGAACGAGAAGGCTTCAGAGCTTGCAGCGACGATCAGCGCCAACTTCGAGGAGTTGTTGGCGTGAGTTGGAAGTCAATGCGGTTAGGGGATGTGCTTCGCCTGAAACGTGGCCACGACTTGCCGAAAAATAGTCGAACTTCTGGCGATATCCCAATCGTGTCGTCCTCGGGCATCACTGGCTGGCACAACGTAGCTAAAGTTGCCGGGCCGGGCGTGGTGACGGGACGATACGGAACACTCGGCGAAGTGCATTACATTGAAGGCGACTATTGGCCGCTGAACACGGCGTTGTATGTGGAAGATTTCAAGGGAAATCATCCGCGTTTTGCCGCATATTTGCTGATGACTCTGGAGCTAGGGTCTCAGAACGCGGCCGGGGCGGTTCCAGGCGTGAATCGGAACACACTGCATCAAATGCCGGTGAGCGTGCCGGATGTCGAAACACAGAGACAGGTCGCTCAGGTGCTTTTCGCCTACGACGATCTCATCGCGACAAACCAGCGCCGGATCGCCCTGCTGGAGGAAGCTGCCCGCCGCCTGTACCGCGAATGGTTCGTGCACCTGCGCTTTCCGGGCCATGAGGCCGTCAATGTGGTGGATGGCGTGCCGGAAGGATGGGCAAGAACTGCTTTCTCCGATGTTGTACAGATCAATCCGAGAACACCGTTCGAGAAGGGTGTCGAACGCCCATTCGTCGAGATGGCCGCATTGTCCGAAAGGTCAATGGTGGTTGGGGAGCGCTCGTCGCGAGTCATCAGTGGCGGGGCGAAGTTCAGGAACGGTGATACGTTGCTGGCGCGTATCACCCCTTGCATCGAGAATGGAAAGACCGGGTTCGTCCAGTTTCTGGAAGGCGATGATGCGGTCGCCAGTGGGTCGACCGAGTTCATCGTTCTCCGCAATGCGAAGGTCAATCGATGGTGGGTCTACTGCATGGCACGCGAGGACAGTTTTCGCGAGCACGCGATTCGTAGCATGTCGGGTTCCGACGGTCGTCAGCGTGTGAACACAAAATCATTCTCACAGTTTGAAGTGCTGCTACCACCACAGAGTTTGCTGGCGCAGTTCGCGGAGATGGTGGGCGGCTCGTTCACTCAGATCGAGCAACTGGCCAGTCAGAACAGCATGCTGGCCAAAGCCCGCGGCGCCCTGCTGCCCAAGCTGATGAGCGGACAGCTGCACGTCTCCGGGCTCCCGCTGCCGCAGCCAGAAGCGGCGTAACCCGGCGGACGGATTTGCCAGACATAAACGAATACATTAAGGTTTGCATGTACTAACTCCCGGAGCCCGCCATGCCTATTACCTCGCAGGACATCGTGCCCTTCAATAAGGCCCGTGCCGACCTGACCCGGCTGGCCGATGAAGTCCGCGCCGGCCACGAAAAGATCATTACCCGCAACGGCGAGAGCTATGTGGCGCTGGTGGACGCACGCAAGCTGGACTACTACCACCGGCTGGAGCGCGAAACCCTAGCGCGGGCCAACTTTCAACTTGGCCTGCTGAACGACGTGGCCGCCGGTTTGCAGGACGTTCGCGCGGGTAAGCCCGGGATCCCGGTGGAGGAGGCCAGGTCGCGGTCGCAGGCCCGGCTGGACGCGGCCAGGGCCGCACGCAAGACGGACGCCTGACGCATGCAGGTCGTCCTGGGTGCGGCCTACGAGCGCAGACTGGACGAGGCCGTGGCGTACCTGATCGGCGTTAGCGCGGATGCCGCGGCGCAGGAGCTGCTGGACGACGCCTATGACGCCTTGCCCAAGCGCCTGGCTCAGACGCCGCGCATCGGGCGCGAATTCATCGCCCACAACCCTGAAGCGCCCGAAGTGCTCGCTGCCTGGACAGCCGTGCGCGACCTGCTGGGCGATGACATCGAGCTGCGCGAGTACATTCTGGAAGAATACCTGGCGCTGTATGCCATCCATCAGGACTGCATCCATCTGCTGACGCTGCGCCATCACCGCCAGTGCGGCTTCGACTTCAGCGAGGCGTAAGGCGATGAACGCACGGGGGGATTACAGCGAAGACGGCATGATCCAGAAGGATGCCGCCGCAATCCTGGGTGAGCTTGGTTGGTCGTCGATCCATGCCCAGGCCGAGACCGAGGACAGGCCGCATCTCACCGGACGTAACAACTTCACCGAGACGGTGCTCAAGCCCGACCTGCGCGCCGCGCTGGAGCGTCTCAATCCCGGTCTGCCCGAAGAGGCCTACCAGCAGGCCATCGACCAGGCGACCGCCCACGATCACGCCAAGACCCTGGTCGCCATCAACCAGGACAAGTACGAGCTGTTGCGCAACGGTGCGCTGGTCCGGTTCAAGGATGGTGCCGGGCGAGCCGTGGAACGCCGCCTGCGGCTGGTCGATTTCGTCGATCCGGACAACAACAGCTTCAAGGCCGTGCGCGAGCTGTGGGTGCGCGGGAGAAACTACCTGCGTCGCGCTGATCTGGTGGGCTTCGTCAACGGCCTGCCGCTGGTGTTCGTCGAGCTCAAGCGCTTCGACGTGGACTACCACGACGCCTACAAGAAGAACTACCGCGACTATCGCGGCACCGACGAATCCGGCAAGCAGGCCGCCATCGAGGGCAGCGTCGAGCAGTTGTTCCATTGGAACCAGTTCGTGGTGTTCTCCAATGGCCACATCGCCAAGTACGGCAGCATCACGGCCACGCCCGAGCATCACTATCAGTGGAAGCGGCTGGACGAGGACGATCCGGAGCCGGGAAAGAGCACGATGCAGCTTCCGCTGCTGCTGCGCGGAATGATGGACAGGGCGCAGCTGCTGGACATCGTCGAGAACTTCATCCTGTTCGACACCAGCGAAGGCGGTGCCGCGAAGATCGTGGCCCGCAATCACCAGTATCTGGGCGTGAACCGCGTCATTGCGCGCCTGCAGTCGGACGATGACAAGGTGAAAGCCGAGCTGGCGAAGGGCCAGCTCGGCGTGTTCTGGCATACCCAGGGTTCGGGCAAGTCGTACTCCATCGTGTTCCTGAGCGAGAAGATCCGGCGCAGGGTGTCGGCGGGCTACACCTTTGTTGTCGTCACCGATCGCAGCGAGCTGGATGACCAGATCGCCGGCACCTACACCCATTGCGGGCGCGCAAATGCCAAGGATGACCAGGCCCAGAGCGGCGCCAGCCTGCGGGCCATGCTCCGCGACAGCAACCGCAGCCATGTGTTCACCCTGATCCAGAAGTACCGCGAGCGCGTGACGGAGCCCTATTCGGAGCGCGGCGACATCATCGTCATCAGCGACGAGGCGCATCGCAGCCAGTACGGACGCCTGGCCCTGAACATGCGCAAGGGATTGCCCAATGCCAAGTTCATCGGCTTCACCGGCACGCCGCTGATCGAAGCGGCGGAGAAGCAGCTGACCCGCGAAGTGTTTGGCGACTACGTCTCTGTCTACGACTTCCAGCGTGCGGTCGCTGATGGCGCGACCCTGCCGCTGAAGTATGAGAACCACGGTGAGAAGCTGAAGATCGTTGATGATGATCTGAACGAAAAGATCACCCGCTACATCGAGGAAGCCAGGCTCGACTCCACGGCGGAAGACCCGTGGACGGACGAGAAGGAAGACAAGCTCTACAGGAAGCTGGCCAGGGAATACACCATCTTCACCTCGCCCACGCGCCTGGACGCGGTGGCGGAGGATTTCGTCAAGCACTACTCGCAGCGCCGCAATGCCGTTTCCGGTGGCAACAGCAAGGCGCTGATGGTCTGCATCGACAAGATCACCTGCGTGAAGATGTACGACCTGATCGCCGACAAGTGGAAGGCGCTGGGCGACATGCTGAAAGTGGAGCTGCTCGCCGACGAGGCGATCTTCAATGCCAAGTATCCCCAGCGCCCCTTGCCCAGGATCATGCAGCAAAAGCGCGAACGCCTGGAGTGGATGCGCGAAACCGAATTCTGCGTGGTGGTGTCCAGCGAGCAGGGCGAGGTGGAGGAGTTCACGAAGTGGACCAATCACCGTGGTGAGCCGCTCGACATCGCGCCGCATCGGGCCAAGATGACCTCGCGCAACCTGGAGCAGGAGTTCAAGAAGGCCGAGAACCCGTTCCGAGTCGCCATCGTCTGCGCGATGTGGCTGACCGGCTTCGACGTGAAGTCACTGGCCACCCTGTACCTGGACAAGCCAATGCGGGGCCACACCCTGATGCAGGCCATTGCCCGGGTGAACCGCGTTGGGGGAGGTAAGGCCAACGGCCTGATCATTGACTACAACGGCATGATCAAGAGCCTGCGCAAGGCGTTGGCGACGTTCGCCCAGGGCGACCGGGACGGCAAGCTGGAAGTTGGCGAAGGCGAGGACCCCGGCTATCTGGAAGACGACGCCGAAGGGATTGCCGAGTATGCCGCGAGCATCGAGCATGCGGCCGAGTTCCTGGCGGACCTTGGCTTCGAGCTGCAGGACGTGATCGACGCCCAGGGCATGGACAAGGGCGAGAAAATCCTGGAGGCCTGCGATCTGCTGGCGGCCAGCCATGAGCGGCGCAAGACCTTCATGGTGATCGTGGAGGACGTTGCGGCCAAGTATCGCGGCCTGTTCCCGAATCCCGGCCTGTTCGCCTATGACGAGCAGGAGAGCGCCCTCAACGCCATCTACAACAAGCTGCAGGCGGCACGCACGTCGCCGGATATCACCAGGCTGCTGCAGGGTTTCTATGACGTGGTGGACCTTGGCATTGGCCTGGAGCAGGGGGCCAGCAAGGCGCCTGCGCAGTTCGACCTGAGCACCATCGACTTCGACCGGTTGCGGGCGGAGTTCCAGAACATCAAGCAGAAGAATCTGGTCGCGCTGAACCTCATGGAGAAGATCGAGGAAGGGCTGAAGGCTATGGTGCTTGAGAACCCGACGCGGATCGACCTGTACGAGAAGTTCCAGCGCATCGTTGCCGAGTACAACACCGACAAGGACGAGGCTGAGATCCAGAAAGTGATGGGAGAGCTGTTCGCTACCCATGACGAGATGGACGAGGAAGCCAGGCGCTTCCAGCGGGAAGGCCTGGAGACCGAGCAGCAGCTCGCCGTGTTCGACCTGTTGCGGAAGAAGTCACTCAGCCGGAAGGACCGGGAGGCGGTCAAGAAGGCGGCCGTCGAGCTGCTGGCGAGGCTGGAGGAGCGCAATCTGCTGATGGGCCACCTGCGCGACATGGCAGCGAAGCAGGCGCAGTTGCGTCACGAGATCGAGAACCATCTGTGGGACAGCGGAATGGCCGACATGGGCTATTCCGAAGACGAGGTGGTGAGCAAGGGCGATGCCGTGTTCGCCTATCTGTTTGCCGGTGCTGCCAGCGGCAGTGCGCGGATGCTTCATTGACGCGTGTCGGTAGGCATCTCAGGCCTGGACCGCCGAAGGTCTGGCTGTGTTGCTCAAGCGAGCCGCTTTCGCCATCCAACTTCAGTGTCATGAAGAACCAGTAAAAGTAATTTTATACCTGCGTAACACTACCCTATGAGCAAGGGTGGGTTCGATGATTGGTAGTTCGCAGTAATCAGTGCTGGCTTGTCCCATATTGATAGGGGGGGCAAAGCCTTCGCGCACTTACCGTTTCCCCACGAATCACTTCAATTGCTCAAAGACCGGCCAAGGCAACCTGGCCGGTCTTTTCATTTCTACAACCAAGAAAAGGGTAGTGCGCTGATGGCAACGTTTCATGTTCAAATCAAGAGTGGAGGCAAAGGAACCGCAGGTGACCATGCGGATTACATCGCCAGAAATGGCTTTCACCGCAAACGCGACGATCTGGTTCATGCGAGCCATGGAAACCTGCCGCGGTGGGCGGACAACAATCCGAAGGTCATGTGGAGGGCCGCGGACAAGTACGAACGCAAGAACGGTGCCGCATACCGGGAGGCGATCATTGCGCTGCCTGCTGAGCTGACAGCAGAGCAGAACGCGGCTTTGGTGGACGATATCGTTGCGAAGCTGACGCCTGGAAAGCCATACCAGTTTGCAATCCATGCGCCATCATCCTCGCTGGAGGGTGAGGCCAATCCACATCTCCACCTGATGACGTGTGATCGCATGGATGATGGAGTCGAGCGATCTTCAGATCGCTTCTTCACTCGGTACAACAGTAAGCGACCGGAGGATGGCGGTCGCAGGAAAGCCAGTGGAGGACGCAATCGCATGCAGCTCAGGGACGAGGTCATCGCGATGCGAAAGTCGGTGGCGGACACCATCAATCAGCATCTTGAGATCAACGGGCATGCTGCGAGGGTCGATCACCGGACGCTCAAGGAGCAGGGCGCTGATAGAAGGGCTGAACGCCATCTCGGACCGGCGAGGATTCGAGGAATGTCACCGCAGGAGAAGGCTCAATACGTTTCGGTACGTCGAAATGGCGAGAGCGATTCGGCCTGACCTGCCGTGGGGGCTACGATGGGTTGGTGGGTCAGTGCCATGACCCTAGCGGCGTGCCGGTAGGCCTGCGCTGGGGGCGATTTGCGGCACTTGTAGCAGAATCGCACGTCGTGCAATCGGTTGTTCCCTCAAATCGGCCTTTCGGCAGGGGGATAAGGAGCGAGGCCGCCCCGTTAACGGGGCGGCCTCGGTCGCTGTAGTTGGCAGGGTCTCCTACTGGGTCGTGATCTGGCTGAAGACTGCCCCGTTCAAGTGGATCCAGAGCCTGCCTTTCCCTCGGGCGGCGTCTTGATGCATCACGCGGACAGAGTCCTCCATCTGCAGTTGATGGAGTGCCGCTTCGAAGCGTCCCTGGTTCCGGATCGGGCCGCTCTTTCGTACTTCGTTGCGCACAGCCGCCCCATATCCAGCACACCAGTAGCGCCTCCACAGGTACATGGCCAGAGTGCGGACATCCTTGGCCTGCTCAGGCTCGTGATTCCTGTCTCCAAATACATCGAGGAACTCTTGGAAGTGCCAGCCCACGACTTCCAGCGCTCGGCCCAGAGTTTCCTTAGTGATCAGGTTGCCCTCCTGTGCGCTGAAATGGTGCAGGATTGCGGCAACCCGTCCCGTGATCTCCATCGATTTTGATGCGAAGTCCCGAACACTGGACAGATCGCCATCCTGGCGCAGGCGCGGTTCGATCGCGTTCTGAGTGTTCACCCAAAGCTCTTTCGCCTCTTGCGTGAACGTGAGCGTCTTACGGGTGTTATCACCGGCGATACGACGTGCCTGTGCGGCCGTGAGAAGTTCGCTCACACGCTGATGGAATCGGGGCAGCTGCTCCCAGACAGGTTCCTCAAGCGACATGAAGCGGAAGCCCTGCGTGGACGCGGGCCACGCGACGAGGTATCGCGCGAGGTGACCGGACCCGCGAGCCACCTCACCCCGCTTGTTCATGAACTCCCTGAACACCCTTTCCTGCACCATCATGCTGATGGTCAGGCGAGGATTGTTGACCACGATGCTGTCGTCTGCGCGATCCAGCGTCAGTGTTTTGGCGCCGTCCCAAGCCTTGTTGAGCGTGCCAAACTTGTTCATGGCACCTCCCTTGAGCACGATTTCGCCTTCATCACTCAGGATTGCGATCGACTTGCCATCGCCCTGCATGCTTTCCATCAGGGGGCGTTCGGTGATGTTCTGGTGCACGATGCGACTGAGGACAGGCTTGGCGGGCTCGCACGCGCCATGGCTGATGAGTTCTTCGCGCAGTTGTTCGATGTCGTCGTCTGTGCCGCTGTCCAGTGCCTTGGCTACCCTGCGTTGCAGGGACGCCTCCTTGGCATCCCAAAGGCGCCGGTCTGCCTTGTAGGCGAGCAGGGCCAGGGCGTGATCTCTTGCCACCTTCTCGTCGTGCTCGTAGATGGGCGCGCCAACAATACTGTCGGTGGCCGACTTGCGTTCGCCGGAATCGGCAATGACCAAGACATCCAACGAAACCGGGCGGAGCTGGCCAGTGGGGAGTTCGACATCCACATCTCCCTGCGACGCGATGGACATCGCCGTGAGGAACGAACCGGCGATCAGCGCGTCGGGCGCTTTCAGGTTGTGCTGGACTTCCAGGATCGCGTCCCGGATGGCGCTGTACATAGCGTGGATGGGGTAGGCGCGAGGCAGATAGGGAGTGTTCATTCCTTACCCTCCTCTTCAACGCGGGAGCCCGAAATGCTGGGGATCTTCTGGGCCTCCATCGCCATCATCTCCTTGAAGCGGGCAGGATGGAGCTTCAGCCCCTTTTCCGCGAGGGTGGCCAGGATCGCTTTTTGTGTGACGTTCTTTTCCAGCATCTCGACGATCGCCGGATAGAGCAGCGAGAAGAGCTGGCCCTTCCGGTGCTGAGGGTTGGATTGCAATTCCCGAAGCGCTCCCATGATGTCGTCGGCTTCGAACTGAAGGTCATCGTTGATGTTGTGCTGCATTTTGTTTACCCAGAGTCTTGTGAGGTGGTCCGCCACGTTGTGTGGCGGGGTGTGGCAGGTAGCGTTTAAAACAACTCCCCGCAGGACAGTCGCGAACCAGTCGCGCATCTACTGTCAGTCCACACCCCCTCTGGCCTGCATCAGGCCAAGGATGTAGTCGTCAATTTCGTGCTCGATGAAGCCGACGCTTGAGCCGTAGCGCACGGGCTTCGGCAGGTCAGGGTCGAAGTAGGGTGATTTCCGATCGAGACGCGTGTAGAGCGTGGAGCGCGCAAGGTTCAGGCGCTTCGTAGTCTCGAGCAGGGAAATGATTTGGAGTGGCTGCGAATTCATGAGTGTGTCGGCAAGCTGATGCTTGGGACACACGCTAAAAATTCGGAGAGAAAGTGCCGATCCCTACTGGATGCAATCCGCTTTTATAGCGGCTATCGGGTTGAATAATAGCGGCAATTCAACGTCGTTGTGATGCACTCGGACGAGCGTGCCGCACGCTCGCCAGGAGTCCGCGATGTATCAGGAGCGCATTGGCCGGTACTGCAGATGCAATCAGCGGGTTCGCCTGCTCGTCGGAGGCAAGATTCTCTTGATGTCCTGGCGCTTGAGCAACGCGCGCCACTGATAGTCAGTTGCATTGAATCCGGAGACCTCGTCGGCCAGTTCGAAAAACTGCCGATGGACCTCTGGGCGGCTCTTCCATCCGTTCTTGGGTGTCGCGGCAATGAGTTTGCGGGCGACAGCGTCTTGAAGCTGCTTGGCGTTCTCGCCCTTCTTCAATCCGCCTTTGCGGCCATATTGCTCTAGCTTCGCATTGATGGCCTGTTCTGGCGTAGTCAGGGACTCGGCTTCATTGATGCCAATGAGGTACCCCAAGTGTTCCGATGCTTGGACGAGATAGGACCAGGCAGCAGGTTCTTGGTTCTCTTGGATGGCGCCGGCGGCTGCCTTCAGCAGATCGACTACCGATTCGCGCTTCAGCCCGTTGAAAAAGATGACGTCGCTGCGGCTGGACTTTTCGGGTGTACTGTCGAACATGGCTGCGAGTGCTGCCAAGGTTTCTTGAACGCTCTTCTGTTTCACCTGTACGACCATCCGCAACGATTCGTGTACTTGAGAAGCTTAACTCGACGGTCTGTGCGCTGGTTCGCTCGATGGAACACAGACACTTTGAGCAGCTCAAACAGTCGCATGGGTTCATGCTCTCGGATGGCCAGCTTGGCACCGCGCAGCGTGATGGGCGAGGTGAGCCGGGTTGGGGTGGTGAACCGATGCTGCAGGCAGGACCAGTGCCTTGTTCTGCAGGACAGCGTAGTCGGTGATCAGCAGCGATGGTGCCAAAGCCACCGTATGCTCGGGAGTGATCCAGAGCAGGTGGCAATCGAAGAGCGTGTGGAGGTCGGCGCGCAGCAACAGGCCGTTGTCCACCCGGTTCGTATGCGCGCCCTTGTAAGGCAGCACGTGCGCGGCTTCCAGCACCTCCAGCGCGGAGCACCCGGTGACAGCGCAGCGGCCGCCGTAGGCGTCCAGCAGCTTGGCGCGGAACAAAGGCTGGCCGCGGCGCTGGGCCACAGCGCGCATCGCCGAGACGCGGGCGTCGTGGTCGCTATCCACTTGAGCGGCGAACGCCCCTGCCTGCGCTTCGGCCTCCACCCGCGCTTGGTCGACCATGACCAGAGGCATGACCTTCCACTTTCCGTCGCCGCCCTTTAGCAGGTCCACGTGTCCGTGGTCCGCTGGGTTGAACAACACGTAGCGGGTGCGCCGCGGCGGGCCGGGATCGACCAGCTTGAACAGGCGGTCATGCGGGTGATCCTGGTCACTTCGCCAGTTGGTGCGCGAGTAGTTGTAATGGATTCGGCTGGGCGAGTTGACAGTGAACAGCTCCAGGTCGGCGCGGGCGTTGCCCAGCGGGTCGTGAGGGTGGTGCGACAGGTCCCACTCCTTGACCTCGGCCAGCGACGCGCTGCCCAACGCCTCAATGGCGTCGACGGCTCGCCAATACTTGACGCCATCGCGTCCCGGCTTCTGTGTGGCGGCCATCGGCTACGTCCCCTGCCCAATTGTCCCCACGGCCCATGGAGGTCGCCCCAAGCGCGGCGCCATGAAGAAGACTGGATAGTACTTTCCTGTACAGCGTGGGACTATTGCTCTACTGCTCACAGCGATCGTCAGGCTTCGAATCCCGTCCCCTTTTGGGGAATGTGAGTAACGGTGCGAGTAACCGCAGCTGGCCTTCTGAAGAAAAGGTCTTCCCTCACAATCTCTTGGGGGATGAATGTGATTGCTGGTGGGCCACCAACCCAGCATGCAT
Source organism: Stenotrophomonas genospecies 3 (assembly GCF_054473855.1). Lineage (NCBI taxonomy): Bacteria > Pseudomonadati > Pseudomonadota > Gammaproteobacteria > Lysobacterales > Lysobacteraceae > Stenotrophomonas > Stenotrophomonas genospecies 3. The sequence continues at coordinate 432,963 of NZ_JBTMUR010000001.1, read as the reverse complement.
GAACAGCTGCTGTGTTCCCGCAGGCATAAGTTGGCCGTTTTGGACAACTTATGATGGTAAAACGACCATAAGACGCCCCTTTCGCGGGATGATCGCGGAGTTCGGACTCACTGAGCCGGGATGAGGTTGTGATAAGACTCAGGCCAAATGCTGGTTGGGCATGGCCGAGACAGCCCGAGAAGCCGGTGATCGGCCCAACGCAGCAAGATCAAGATGGGGCGTTTAAGGCCCCGCCGTCCCTATGAGGTCGCGGATGTCGACATTGACGCCAGCTCGGCGCGGACGCGAGCCAATACGGCATCGCGCAACTCCCCAACGCGCCGTCCATCAACGGCCGCTGCATAAAGATCGTCATCCCGGCATGAAATAGGCAGGCCTTCCAGGCGGAGCGAAGCTGTGGCCTCAATCAGTGCCTGTTGGCGCTGAGCCTTGCTGATCATGGGTACCTCCTGCCGACGTCCAATTGTACCGCAGACCATCTGATAGCCTTGCGCTGTGGTCGTTGTAGGGTGTTTTCGACAGCGCCCTAAGCGGGGGCGTGACTTTAGCTGAACGGCCGAGGTATAGAGACGAGATGAGTAAAGCTGAGGCGTTCGTTCAACGATTGAGCGAAGAAGAGGAACCCGGGCGGCAGGATTATGAGGAGGCTCTTGGATGTTTAGATGAGGCCGTGTGCGAGGCGGTAGCTGTCGGACAGGCCCAAGCCGGGAGGATGGCGGGACCCTGCATGGGATACGCGACCTATGTCTTCGCCCGCATGTGTGCCCACGGTACGGCCGCTGTACGTGCCGCGCCGCTGTCCCGGTGGGTTGAAAGTGACCATGCTCAATGGGGATTTCATACGATTGCATGCCATGCTCGTGCGATCTTGGAAGGAAACCTCTTCTTCCACTACCTCATATCTCCGACCAATGAGGATCTTGAAGAAGGCCGTGCGCGGATCACGCTGCTACAACTCAACGACTGCTGCAGTCGCGTCAAGATGTTCGCGGACGATCCGGAGCAACTACAAGCGTTTGAGCGGCAGAGGGATGAACTAATCGCGCGCTTGAAAACCATTCCCTTCTTTCAACATCTGGCCCAACAAGTTCAGTCACAGTGTCTGTCTGGTAAGAAGGCTTGGTTCTTGGACCGGGCCCAGCTGGTGGAAATGGTTGGAATGAAGAAGGCGCAGTTCGACGTAATCTGGGATCTGTGGTCACAGCACTCCCACATCCACCCTATGTCGTTCTACCGAATGGAGGCCAACGGTCGTGGCTCAGGCTTAGACAATGCCGCGGATCGCAGCTACTTGATTACCGCGATGCTCATCTGCGCTGAAATACTAAAGGTGGCCACTGACAGGATGGTGGAAGCCTTTCCCGATGTAGCAAACGTGCGCCAGGGCTTAGATTCCAAGTTCAGCCCTGGTCCTAAGAGCAATAGGCCGAAGTAGGCCAGTGCGGAGCGCGAGGCCTCCAGCCATGAAGCGACCGAGATAGTGTGCGCGGGTGAACTGAACGTGGGAGATGTCAATGGGGCTGAGGGACCTATGGCCGCGTTCGCGCGTTTGATGTTCTTGCTCTGGTTGATGAGTTGAACTAAAAGCTGATCTTTGAAGCCAACTAAGAGGCGATAGGAACAACTGCAGATATGGCCGGTAGACGGAGCAAGACACAGCGAATTAGGCATGGTTACTGCAAGCTGACCGGAAAGCTTGGGCGTTTCGTCAAGTCGCACATCATTCCACAGGCGTTGACGAAGATCAGCGCACGAGGGGTCCCTTTCTTTCAGTACGGGGAGGGCACGAGGCCTACTCAGCGCTGCAGTAGCTGGTATGACCAAGGTCTTGTCATACGCGAGGGAGAGGACATCTTGTCCGAAATTGACACCCGGGCGATTGAGGCATTGAGGGAGCATCGCCTTGTATGGAGTGGTTGGGGCGAGGCAACGACGCTCGGCAGCTTACATGACGTGATCCAGGGTCCCTTTGGGTTCAGGCAGGTCTACACGGATACGAAGATGTTGCGTATCTTCTTCTTGAGTCTGCTCTGGCGAGCTGCGGAGAGCCAGCTCAGCGAGTTCAAAGAGATTGAACTTCCCGCTGCAGATTCTGAGGTGATCCGTAAAGCCCTGGTGGACGGACTGGAGCCACCAATGAGTTTCTATCCAATACAGCTGACTCAGTTATCTACGCTGGGGCCGATGCACAATCATGCTCCAAGACGGGATGTCAAATACCTGCCTTGTGCTGATGGTGTTGAGCGTCCGATAGACATGTACCGATTCTACTTCGACGGGCTAATCGCTCATATCATGCTTCCTACACTTAATAGCGTCGAGATTGGGGATCTAGGCGCACTTGTTCTGGGAGGAGAATCTTCTGTAGTTCTCTCCACCGTAACGTTTGAGAAATCAGCACAACGGAGAGATATGGCCGCCATCCTCAGAGAGTACGATCTTCACGAGGGCTTCTTACGACAGTGAGACTTCTCGCTCCTGCCCTGCTGAGGGGCCTAGCCAGTAGGCCCGATCATTCTTGCCGGGTGCTTATCTGCATTGAGCGGTGTTGAGTGCAGCATCACGAGGCAGATGAAACGGCCTAGTTGACGCGAGCGGCCACGTCATCGCTTTTCCGCTGATAGTACCTTTCGCACGACGTGCAACGGCGCACCTGATAGTTCGGCAGCCACGCGGGTGAGAGCCCTGATAGACGGCTGTTCTGTGCCTGATAGCAGGGATCTAATTGCCATTGCTGCCGCCAATGCCTGTCGCTCCTTCTCGGCGTTCTTCCACTCACGATGCAGGGCACTGAGCTGTCTGGTAAGCCATGGGAAGCTATTGCTGGCGGCAGTGACGCTGTAGTCCCGGCTGCGGCAGAACTGAGCTGTAGAAGGGTAGGGCGGATCGGATGCGATAACAGCCTCCAGTTCCTTCCGAAACCATGCGGTACGATCTGCTCGCAAGTGGGAACTCGGTCTGCGTACCTTCCGCGGTGACGCCTTGCCAATTTCCAATCCAGATTGGGCTGCTGCCGAAGCTGGCGAGGTCATCAGTTGCACGATGTCCACACCAAAGTGAGTAGCTACTGCAATCAGGGACGTCAGCTGCGGAAGAATCGGGCAGTGCCTCGTGTGGAAGATGTCGCCAAGATGCTTTCCCCAATCCTTGGCAGGACTGCTGACGTTGTTAAGAAATACCTGCAGCGAACCCGAGGCCGCTCCACGAACCTCTCCCAATCGGAGGATCAGTTGCTCTGTCTGCTCCTCACCGAATAGCGGTCGGGGCGAATAGTCTCCGATTGACGTCGGGTTGGATAGGCTTTGACCGCAGGTACCGCATTGGTCTAGCTCGACCTTGCTGCTGTCTTTGGTTTGCCCTGAATTACAGTGAGGGCATTTGCGTCGAAGCCGCAGATTATGAAGACTGCAGCGTTCGACGCCTTGTACTCGCCACAGCAAGCGATCATAGGGTGGCCTGCCGGCTTCACGATCACCCTTAAGACAGGCAGGGCACCAGCATCTTTCATGCTTTATGGACCCGATGCTGTTTCCTGCGCAGATGCCTTGTAGGGCGATGAGGGTCGTTCCCTCCAAGTCATAGCCAAATGCATAATTGAGCGCAGATAGCGCAATAGATACATTCGGACTGTAGCCGTCCCATCTCAGCTCTTCACATCGAGGGAGATGATTACCAGTTTCGGCCCTCCAGCGAGACTGCAGGTGTGAGATGAACTGAAATCGCGAAACGCCGTGGGCGTATGAAATTCGGTGGAGCAGCGAGGAAAGACACTCAACCTCCACTGTGCCAAGGGCGATAGGTGGGACATGAAAGTATGCGTTCATCGCTGACGCTCAGCATTACCAACTGGATCCCGCTTTGGAAGCCGCTTGCCTGGTCTGCGAACTACCTTCCTTCCTGAGACGTCCGTAATGGGGGCGATCTCCAAAGCGCCTATGTGATCCTTCTCAATAGGTCGGAGAGCGGACTCGCCAAACGAGATGTCCTCTGCGATCTCCGCCAGCTGCTGCTTATACCTGGCTGACTTGAAGTGCTCCATGCGAAGCCGCTGCGATCGCAGCGAGGTCATCCGCGCTAGCGCAAGAAGAATCCAGTTGCCAACGAGTCCACACGACCCCAGTGAACCTTCGTATAGGAGATCTCTCATCTCGAGGAGTGAGTGCCCCTTTGCCCAAGGGAGTAGAACATCATAGGATGCGAGAATCCTATCGAAGCATCCTGCATCAGAGGTGCTAGTTCCGTAGCGCGGAAAGTGAAGGATAGACAGCCTCCCGTTCATGTGAGCAGAGCAGAAACATTCCCTGAGAAGTTCGTACCCGCCGATGAGGAATATCAAGGCACCCGTTTCATTCCCAAGGCACTTCAGTGATTCCAATGCGGCTTCGCGTCCGGACCGGTCCTTAACGCGTAGAAGATGATGGGCCTCGTCGATGATCAGTAGCTTGGTGCGCCTGTACTCAATCGCGCGACGAAGCTGTAGGCGCGCATTGGTCTCCGTAAGCTTCAGCCTTAGGGAGTGCTCGAGATCGCCATAGAACGGATGGCCGAGTTGGGCTAGGAGGTCTAGGGTTAGGTAGCGCATGGACATGTAGCCGGCGTCGGTTCGACTGCAATCCACAACTACGTAAGGAATGGAATCCGGGTTGGAGTGCGGGTACACCTCTCTCGCGGCGGCCCTTCCGGCAGTGCTTTTTCCCGCTCTGGGTGGGCCCACCATCGCAACCACAGATCCTTCGCCGCTGAATGTGATCAATGCTGCCGCAGACCTCACCGCCTCAACGTAGCGAGGATGCGGAAATCGAGCGCCGTTCACCGCCTCTCGGAGATGCTCGTTCATGACGCGTCACCGTGACCATAAGGCAGTACCAGGGCACGTCGCGCGGGTAGCTTCTTGCGAGGCATTGCTGGCTTCTGCGCCTTGGATGCGCTAATCGCCCTTTGCCTGGCCTTGGCAGCCTCAGCGAATCGCCTTGTCAGCTTAGCTGTCTCAATCGACGCGGCCTTAGCGAGAAGCGCACGGCCTCTGGTGCTACCGAGGAACCGGATCGAGTCCAGAGCGGGCGTAAAGTCCGTAGTAAGGTCAATCGCATGCTGAGAACCATGCCTGCAGGCGATACGTTGCCCGTCTATCAGCACATAGAGTGTGTTGGCGTCCCAAGGCTCGACATAGGCTTCGAGAAGCCCGCGACCGCCGCTTGACTCGAACAACTTGGGATGCCTGTACCATCTCGCGCAATGACGAACTCCCCGAGCTCGATCAAGCTTTAGTGGTCTCCGAAGCGGAATTGCTGTTCTGGCAAGCAGCTCACGGGTGAAGGGCGTCCGTACTCCACTTTCGGGGAATGCGGCTAGAAGTGACTCCGAGGCATTTGATCGACTGCGAAGGCAGCCATCAGCGATGCTGTTGTTGTAGATGCCGAAGATGAACTCATCCATGGTTTGATAAGCCGTTGCAAGTGTCCAGCTTGTTTGGCTTCGCCCCTTGAATTTTGCTGTAGCTGATCGTCCCCTAGCGTCGTTTGTCGTGTTCCCTGACTGCTGGCTGAGGTACGACTTCAGCGAACGGAACCACCCTTCGATCTGTCCGCCAGAGCGCGGCTCACCCGGAGGCCTGCTCTGCTTTGAAACGCCTAAGCTGGCCAGGGTGGTTTCAAAGTATGTGGAGTTGAACTCGGCGCCGTTGTCCACGACGATTGATTCTGGGAGCCGTCCCCACCGCCGCGCACAGTCGCGAAGAACTCCCAGCACGCTGTAATTGCTTGGACTGCTGAAGCTTAAGGACGTGGCTAAAACTTGACCGGTGGCATGGTCACGCAGCGCAGTTATCCAAGGCTTGCTGGTGATTGGCGGCTTGGCCTCAATCACGACCACGTGCAGATCGCACTGGTAGTGGTCAGTATGCGCGCGCTCAAATGCCCGTGCCGGAGATAGGTGTGTCAGCGCGGGGTCTACCGGGGGTGCGGAAGCTGCAGCAGCTCTTGCCCCGCTCCGGGCCCCTTCGGCGATTTCCTTTGGCAGTCGTTTGCACCGAAGGCGGAAGGTCTCCTTAGATACGGCGACTGAGTTCCGTAGCAGCTTGCCCTCGGCAATAGAAATCTGATGATCAAGTAGGTACTGTGAGTATGCCGCCTGAACGCTTAGGGCATCTGCGTTGAGGAAGTGAGTGCTGATCGAGCGATCCACCACTGCGAGTTCTTCAGGTGTCTGCCTGGGCGTTCTATTGCCCTTGGATCGATGTCTTGGTCGGAGGGCCGAAGGGTCTCCCTCTGCTTGTAGAAGCCGCGCGCGCCAGCGCCTCGTTGTTCGATCAGACTTCACTGGAGGCATCAGCCCACGTATGACGAGCAGTCGGCCGTGGACCTCTATTGCCTCCGCTTGTGTCAGCTGCGATGGATGGTCGGCCGCAATGCCTAGCATGTCTAGGCGATGAAGATGACTAGTCACGATGTCAGGTTCAAAGGAGGCCAGGCACTCATCAGGAACCGACAGGCGGCATCGATTGAGATCCGTGAAGAGAGCACCTAGGTCTATTAGCCGCACGACTTCATTCGCCGAGGAGGTATTCGCTGCACGCATTAACTGGCCCAGGGTGAAGACCTTTCGCTGTCTGAGCGTGGAGCAGGCTTTGGCAAGCTGGCGAGCATCGATGCTTCGCGTAAATGCTTGCCGAAGTCGTAGCAGAAGCAAGCAGTTCTCAGCGAAGATCTTTCGTGAGCATCCATCAGAAATCACGCGATGCACCAAGCCGATTTCCTGGAAGTGCGCGTCAGCTGCGAGGTCAGTTGCCTTGGTCCCGTCCCACGTCCATCTGTTGGGGTTGGAACTGGCCAAGCGTTCGCATTCGGAGGCAGTCTTTACCTGAACCACCTCGACGCTGGATTCCTTCAATGTGAGGAAGTCAGCAACGTAATTCGCTTTTCTCCTCTTTCCCTGGGCATCCAACACTTCCAGACTTACAGAGGGGGGCTGGTCCCAGTACTCGATGACGGTTGCGTCGTACTCGAGCTGAGCGGCGCATGTGTGCTCCTCCGTGCTCTCAAGTGCCACTGAAAACCCCATCTTCGCGCTTGGGTAGCGCCAGACCGTGTTGTGGCATCCAACAGACCTGACGGATCGCGCCGGCTCACTACAGCGGGCGTCGGCTATGTAGCTGATTGCAGCGGCCGAAAGAGACAATCGCTCTACGTACGACTGGAACTCTGGGGCAGATAAAGGCATGAGACCTCCTATTCCGCGCTGGTTCCAGCGCAGACGGGCAAAGGGCGGCCGCGCGGCGCTATGCCACGGGGCTTGACTTGCATGGAGGGCGAAGCTCAATATCGGGCAACGGATAGAGAAGCCGTTTGCCGTATCAAAGGCCGCACACCGCAAATGTGCGGCCTTTTCTATTGAGGGCCCGTGCTTTCGCTAGCTCATCGGGCCTCCTCCTCGCTGTTCAGGGATTGGTGTAGCCAGGCGCACACCTCCTCGCGACGAGCGAACCAGCCTCTGCGCCCAGGAATTTGGAACATCTTGATAGACAGCCGTCCGCTTCGGCGCGCTTTTGCGAGGGCCTCCCTTGTGGGGAAGCCCAGCAGCCTGGCTGTGTCCGCCGCTGAGAAGATGGGGCTGTCGGGGACGGTTACGCCAAGCAGCGGTGCTGCCCAGAAGGAGTTGGAAGGGGGCGGTGCGGGAGGGATCTGAGAGCCTGGCATGCTTAGTCGCGCTCTGTCCGGTCTGATTGAACCTGTATAGACCTATTGTTGGTTTGACGCAAGTTGTTGAAAAGTAAGATATAAATATATCTCACTCGGTTTCGGGGTTGGCTGCTGCCTCAGCAACTTGGGCTAATCCGCGTTCGCAGCTTCTGTCCCGCTATCGAGCACCTATGTCACGCCACTGTCTCTTTGCCCCAGAGTTCCTTGCCACTGGTGGCCCGGATAGCGTGCGACACCCCTCGGGTGGGATATGGCTGTTCGCGGCCCTGAACCAGGAACAGCACTATCGTATGAAAATGGGAGAGGACAACACCGAGTCCGAGGTTCAACATGCTTGACTCGCATGGGCTGACGACCTAGGCCTGACTGCAACCGTGGAGCAATGCCAGCCGTGAGAAATCACAACCTCAACCCGCCACGGAAGAAGCTTCCCGCCTTGTTCAAGGTCAAGCTGGCGGCGGTAGCACTGGCGGCCGTGCTTGCCGACCGCATGACCGACCAGGAGGCTGGCCGGTTCCTTCGTGAAGCTACCGGAACCCAATGGTCGCTGCTGACCTGCATGCAGTACTTGTCGGGCAAGGAGGCGCGGGCGGCCATCGCCGCACTACCTGAAGACTGGGCAGAGGATGGCATGACCAAGCAGGCCTTGGAGCAGGCGTCTAAGGTTGCGGCGTTTGCTGTGGCGAACGCTCATCCTAAGGGTGTGCCCTTGTGCGCCAGCGACTTGGCCAAGCAGTACAAAGGCCAGGAAACGATCTAGCGAGGGACGGGTATCCGAAACCGTAAAAAGTGATTCCTATTCAGATACCGACAGGCAGTGCGAAGCTCTCTAACGTGCTGGCCAACCCACCTGAGAGCTGCACCGCATGAGCAAGACCGCACGCGACTTCTGCGAAACCATCCTCCGGGAAGGTATCCGCTACAACCTGGAACGCGAAATCCTACCCAGCGAAAACGTCGTGGCCCGGCGCCTTCTGGATCGAAGTGAAGAGCTGACTGAGGCATACCAGGAGGTTTACGACAAGCTGCATCACCGGGCTCATGCTGTGAAGCAGTTCATGGGCATGTTGCTGTCGGTCCAGGCGTTCTGGAGCCCGGAGAAGATTGCCCAGGCCCGAGCCGACCGAGATGCGCTGGTGGACATCAATCAGAGGATCCAAGGTCACGCGAGGGCACTGGCCGATCTGTTGGAAGAACGCACCCGCCTGCACAACACGTCCGGGTTCTCCTCCCGGACGCTGTACCACATCCGCGACGTGATCGACACCGCCTACGAAGACAACTGGCACTACCGCACTTTCCTACGTGAACCCTTGGAACACTTGGCCGGGCAGTTCGACCTGAAATACTGGCCAGAGTTGAGCAAGATCATGTTGGCGATTGCCAATGACGCCGAGCACGCCGAGCTGGAAGCCACCGACCCGTTGACCGAAGCGGCCACGCTGAGCAAGCGGCCGTCCACGTCCGATCAGGTGTTGGCTTTTCTTGCGTACATTGAGGAATGCCGCGGCAACCACGACGGGGCGCTGCCCTACAGTTTCCAGTTGAGCGATAGAAGCATGGCGTCCTTGCTGAACGTCGTGTTCGACTTGCCCGTGGACAGGCTGCTTACGGCCGAATACGTCAAGGGTCGCCGGCAGCGGGCGCGCGGCTTGGCGGGTTAGGCGCCGAGTTTGCCCCCAATCATTCCTAGCCCCTCCCCGCAGCCCCCGTGGCAAGATGGCCCAAGGAGACGGGGAACGTGTGACAGGGGTAGGGGGCGATGGAGTTTCTGATACTCATTGGGCTGTTGTGGCTCATTGGGGCAATCTTCGGCAACAAGACGCCCAAGGCACCGCCCGTTGATCCCAAGCTTGAGGCCGAGGCTCGTGCCAATGCTGCGCTCTGGCAAGCGGCCTTCGATGAGGAGTACAAGCGCTGGATCGAGCAAGCCCTGGCCTTCACCGGCCAGGGGCGTTGGATCACCAAGGGGACGGCTAAGAGGTTCCTGGCGTCCCATCCGGCGCCCAAGCATCAGGGGAAGAGCAGGAGGCAGGCTGCGGGCGACACCTCCACCGAAGAGACGTTGCGGAAAAAGTTCGACAACCTGCACACCCGACACCTGGCGCGCCAGAAGATCGCGCGCAAGGACTTCTTCGCCACCGTGGAGGAGAATCCGCTCTTGGGCTGTTCTCGCTTCCGGGAAGGCTGTCGGGCAACAGGCAATAGTCGTTAGGGGAAGTCGCCTTCAGCGGCTGCGGCACCTGCACCCGTCGCGAGCTCGGCTAGGTCGTCCGGAATGTACTTCGAGTGTGCACGTCTCAGATAAGCAAGCTCACTATCGGAGTCAGCCTGATAGTCCAGTTGCTGGCTGAAAAAGTTCAGCCGCGCCCGCGCGTCGTTCAAGATCTCGGACCATGTCTTAGCCCAGACCGTTATGCTCGAATCGTCGCTTTGAAAGACGACACCCTCGGGCCTATCCTTTTGTCGGCTCTTGAGCTTGGCGTACTCATCCATCTCATTGGAGACCACCATAAACGTCCATTTGGTCCGCTTCTGGTCGAAACGTGAGTCCTTGGCTACAGCGAATGCGTAGCTCTCAATCTGGGCAAGCACTTCTGAGTTAATCTTCTGCTTCGGGCGCTTCAACTCAACTACAAGATACTCGTGGCAGCCTTGGGTTGGCTGGATAGAACGTGCCAGCATCAAGTCGATTCGCCCACCCTTGTCATCCTCACGCAGGACGGGGTCGTCCGATTCGTCAGCGTCGTCCTCGCGCTTGCACAGCTTGCCGATATGGATGGCAAGAGCGTCTTCCAGCGTCTTCTCGGATCCTGCAAGGTTGAAGTCCTCCTTGAAGATCCATGACTCCACTTCCAGCGCTTTGTGGAGCTGGTCGCGTTCCAAGAGCCGTTTCTTGCTTTCTCTGTTGAAAAGCAGATCGCTAAGTGCTTCCACGAAGTTCAAGCGGTCCGCCACGATCCTGGCCGACGTGATGATCTTGGACAGGGTCGTCTTTTGAAGAAGGGTCGCCAAGTCATCCTGTTCCTCCTTTTTGAGGTTGAGTACCTCGTCCATGATCGTGCGAACCGAATCCGGGTTCTCCCGAATGGCCTGTGCCAGCAGCCGGAACGTGAATTTCTTGGATTTGGAGGGGGCCTCATCGAAAGAGGGAAGGTGGTCCTCCACATTCACCGCGAGGATATCGAAGACCTGACGCTCGATCTGCTCGGAGGCGTTGACTTGGGCCTTGTCCTCGTAAGGGTAAATCTTCTCGTCTTTCCAGCGCTGGATCGCTTCACTGCGGTGTTGCAGGATGCGATGCCGGAAATGCTCGCGCACCTTGACTTTGACGGCGCCAAGGATGTCGGCCACATCCTGGTTGAGATCGGACAGGACAAGGGCTCCTTCCTTGTCCAAGTCGCGGAAGTGGTCCGACTTCACGTACACCGTGAAGTTGTATCCAGGCGCCTTGATCTGGGGGCCGATCGTGACCTCATGGAGGGAAACGCCCGCCTTGTCGCAAAGCTCGAACACTCGATCTGTCTGGACCGACCATTCGACGATCGTGATAGACACTGGAACCCGCTTTCCGCTTTGGAGTTCGACTTCGCCTAGGTGGAAGTCTTCCCTGTAGTTCTGGACGGAGGCCGGATCGATCTTTTCGCTGTTGTAGTACAGCGTCAGGCCCGGGCATTCCATCAAATAGGCGGCGAACTGCTTAGTGATCTCCAGTGTTGCCTTGTCGCTCGTCAGGGACGGGAAGCTGGATTCAAGGTTCTCGATGACGACCTCGGTACCGAGGACCGTGGTGTCGGTGTCCGTTGGTTGCGAGGCGCTGAAGCCTGTAAGTTGGCTTGCGCGGCCCGTAATCGTGTAGGTCTTAAATGCCATTCCATCGAGGTAGGTGGTCCGCCACTCGACACTCTCACCTAGGGAAAAAGCACGGAAGCGACCCTTGCCGTTCTTGCCGTGGAGCGTCCTGCCCTTGTAGCGGTGAGATTTGGCCTTCCATGAGTCGCCTAAACCGCCGAACAACGCATCGACCTTGCTTCGGTCTATGCCGTCGCCGTCGTCTGCTACACGGATGGCATGGAGCCCATTGAGTTCATTCGGTTCCAGAATTACCTTGACGTGCTGAGCGCCTGCGTCAAATCCGTTCCAGATTAGCTCCGAGACTGCTGTGATCGGGCTGACGTTGGACGCCAGCGACTTCAAGAAGTCTGGCTTGGCCTCGATCTTGATATCCATGGATTGGTTGTCGGCCATACCGTAGAACGCTCCCTAAGTGTTAGTTCGCCGTCCTGGCCCGGACAAGCCGGCTGCGGGTATTGGGGAGGTGGCCATGGGACGGTGAGTGCCTAGAGGATAGCGGAGCAGGATTGTTCGGGCTACGCCCGCTCTGCGGACTCTGGGCCGGGGCCATCTCATGGCTTGCGACCCCGGTTCGGCCTCATCGTCGACGGCGACTTCGGGGCATAATCCAGTTGTCAGGGAGATCGGAGCGGGGAATGAAGTCGGAGACTTGGACGATCCAGCAGGTGTTCCAGGATCGGAAGCAGTACAAGGTGCCGTTCTACCAGCGGGCCTACGTCTGGACCTTGGATAAGCAATGGCAGTTACTCTGGGAAGACATCAAGGACAAGGCAGAGGAGCGGCTGGCCAACACCCAGCCTGCGCCGCACTTCCTGGGCGCCATCGTGGTCGAGCCGCAGGAGAAGGTGGGCCTGCGGGGCGTAGATACCCTCCACATCATCGATGGCCAGCAACGCCTGACTACGCTGCAGTATGTCCTGGCCGGCATCCGGCTGGCCACCCGCGAATTGAAGATCACGGACTACGACTCCTACTTGGCGACCGTGCTGGACAACCCCAACCCTACCACCATGGCCAATGCCGATGTGGAGGTGTTCAAGGTTTGGCCAACGTTCTCTGACCAGGAGGCGTTTGTGTCGGCCATGACCGCCGACAAGCTGGCCACTCTGCAGGCGCGGTATCCCGCCCACTTCACCCAAGCCGGAACGTTCCGGCGTATCGGAATTTTCCACCCGCCCGCGCTCAATGCGATCTGGAACTTCGCTGAATGGGCCAAGGCTTGGATCGAGGCCAATGGCGGCGCGGACGCCGCCGAAGCCTTGGTCATGGCGGTTCTAACCGATCTGAAAGTGGTTCTGATCCAGTTGGAGAAGGGCGACGACGCTCAAGTCATCTTCGAGACGTTGAACGGGCGAGGTGCAGAACTCCATGCCACGGACCTGATCCGCAACCACCTGTTCATGACGGTGGACAGTAGCAAAGAAGATCCGGCGGCGTTGTATGAAGCGAAGTGGAAGCAGTTCGAGCAAGACACCTGGAAGGTCGCCGAACGAAGGGGGCGTATCATCAAGCCGCGCCTGGAATGGCTGATCTTCTCGGCCATCCGCGCCCAGACCGGGCAGGAGGGCGACCTGGCACGCCTGTATATCGATTTCAAGAACTTCGCCCAAGGGCTTTCCACCACCCAGCAGTTGGCCATGCTGGATACCTACGGCAAGCACTACCTGCAGCTGATCCAAGGCAAGGGCGACTTGCCGGTGGCCCGATTCGGGCGGCGGCTCCAGCCGTTCGACACCACAACCACCCACCCGTTGGCCCTGCGCATATCGACAGCCGACGTGCCCGACAGCGAAAAGACCGCGATGTTCAACGACATCGTGTCGTACATCGTTCGTCGTGCCGTCTGTGGCCTGACCCCCAAGAACTACAACAACTGGTTCATGTCGGTACTGCGGCAGTGGATCAAGGGCGAGCCCACGCGGGAAGCTTTGAAAGGCCTGCTGGCCTCATCACCGAATAGTCCGGCGGCGCGCTGGCCTGAGGATGACGAGTTTGTCCACGCCTTCCAGTCGGCACCCACGTACTACGGCAATCTGGACGCGAGCCGGTGCCGAATGCTGCTCACGGAGCTGGAGGGCTGGCTGCGCCTAACCAAGCGAACGGAAGAGCCCTCCATCCCCGATTTGTCCAATCTGGACATTGACCACATCCTGCCCAAGTCGTGGTACGAGCATTGGACGTTGCCGGACGGCAGCAAGGCCAGGTTTGCCGAGAGCCAGGCCGCCGAGCAGCAGGAACTGGTAGGAGCCGTCCTGTCGGACCACTACCAGGCTATCCGCCGCCGCGCCAAAGCCATTCCCACGTTGGGCAACCTGACGTTGCTCAACTTGTCGGTCAACCGCGAGGCGCAAAACAAGGACTTCGCCACCAAGAAGCAACTGCTGATCGCCAACACCGTATTGAGCCTCAATGGCGATTTGATGGCCTGCAAAACTTGGAATGAGGAGGCCATCTCCGCGCGCGCGAAACGATTGGCTGAGGCCGCAACGCAGTTGTATCCAGGCTAAAAATGCTCTTCAAATTCGATAAGCGCTTTGCTTTTTTCGATCCAGGGATTGCCTTCATAGAGCTAAGCGAAGCCCACCATGCCGTAAATTCCCATTCGTTGGTCTGTAGTTAAGATTGAAAGAAATTTCAAATCTATACCACTCTATGAAGCCGGGTGGTTCTGGCTTCGCGCATGACGCAGCGCCGGTCGCGTCTTTGCAGGAGACAATAAGGATGAAGAACAAGGTCGAGCTGATCTACTGCGTGATGGTCGTGGCCACTGCTTTGTTGACCGGTGTCATGAAGTGCACGGCAAGCGCGGCCTGCAGCAGATGTGCTGGCATGGTCGATCCCTACAGCTGATTCCAAACAATCTTTGGCATCTCGCGCAAGGCCCGGCATTGTTCGGGCCTTGCGCGTTTGTGCCGCCAACTAAAGAGGACACAACAATGCATTTGGTCGAAACGATGGCTTATGCCGGTGAGAAGCCTTGGCACGGCCTGGGCAACCGACTGGCGCCACGGCAATCCATCGAGGTCTGGAAGCGCCAGGCCGGCATGGAGTGGAAGGTTCTGTCCGGACAGGTTATGGTTGAAGTTGGCGGACAAGTTATGGTTTCAGGAACACTGCTGGTCTGCCTTCAAGGCAACATGATCCACACGCAAGGATCGAACATGCCCGACACCCGCGCCCCGGTGGAAGACTTCACCACTGAAATCGAAGACAGCCGGCATCTGTTCGCCTGGTGCCTGGTGCGCTACGGCCAGATTCCCGAAGCGCTGGCAATCGAACAGGCACGCGAACGCTATCCGGACCAGGCCGCCGGCCACGAATACGAGCACGAACTGCTCTTCCACGACGAGCCCTGGCATTGGGCGATGCTGCATGTGCTGGGCGAAGGGTACTGGTACCAGAACCCGGAACTGTTGCAGCCGTCGCTGGAGTACGACACCGAATCGGACGCGCTGTGCCTGGCGCGCGGCGAGCCGATTCCCTTGCTGGATGAGGATGAGTATCTCGGTGCGCTTGCGCACGCGCGCCATATGCATGCGTGGACGTTGATCCATCAGGCAGGGATTGACGAAGAGCAGGCACAGCGGCAGGCGCTTGAGTACTACGCGTACTTTCCGCCGCATCATCGCTGGCGCATGTGCGTCCACGATGCGCGCGCTGCATGGGTCGACGTGATGAGCGTACTGCACATCAATGACTACTGGAGCCGGCCCGAACTGCAGAGGCCGCCTGAGGCGTACTGGCGCGCGTCACGTGCATTCGCCCTGGCACAGGGGCTCCAGCTGCCGGAAATTCCGCCTCCCTCATGAGAGGGCGCTGCAAGGGTGGCATGATGCGGCTTCCGCCGATCCGTACGACAAGGAGCCCGCATGAAGCGCAGTGCCCGTGTGTTCGTCGCCCTGACTGCCCTTGCGGCACTGCCTGCCGCTGCCGAGCCGTCCGACTCACCCAAGCGCCCGTCGGTTGACACCCTGCAACGCCTGATCGTCGACAAGGCACCGCAGACGCGCGTAGCAACACCGGACCACGAGCGCATCACCGCACGGCGCATCGATATCGTCGATGACACGGGGGTGATCCGCATGACGCTGTCCGGAAAGACACCGGCACCGATCATCGATGGCCTGCAGTACAAGCGCGCCTTCAATGTGGCCGGCATGGTGCTGTACGACGACAAGGGCAGCGAACGCGGTGGCTTCGGCACCGCCGATGTCGACGGCGGCATGGCGGTGCTTGCGCTGGACCATCCGGCGATGGATGCGATCGGCTGGCGGGTATCGCCGGACGGCGCGGTGAGTTTTTCGATCAACCAGGCGCCGAAGCTGATCCGCGAGCCTGCGCTGGGCAACAAGCTGATTCCTGGGGTGCAAGCACCGACCCGCATCGGTCTGGTGGTCGGGCCTGACGGCACGCCGGCCATCGCCTTGAACGACAAGGCAGACCGCACGCGACTGCGCCTGACTGTCACTGCGGAAGGCTACGGTGCGATCGAGTTCCTCGATGCGCAGGGCAAGGTGATCCACACATTGGCGCCGGAGGCTGAGCTTCGGCGCTAGCGCGTGGGGGGGCGCCGATCGGCGCTTACCCGCGCCGCCCTCTGCCATCAATGCTGTACCGCCCGGCCCCGGTGCAGGCCAGCAGCAGGAAGCCACCGGCCAGCCCCAGGTTCTTCAGGAACATGATCTGTTGGGTCTGGTCGGCGAAGTTGTGATGGAAGATGAAAGCGGTGACCAGGCTGAAACCCACCAGCACGATCGACACCAGCCGGGTCTGGAAGCCGAACAGGATGCACAGTCCGCTGCCGATCTCGAAGGCGATGGTGGGCCAGAGCAGGATGCCGGGCACGCCCATCGCTTCCATGTAGCCCTGGGTGACGCTGAGATCACCGAGCTTGCCCAGGCCGGAGATGAGGAACAGCGCCATCAGCAGGATGCGTGCAAGCAGGTAAGCGAGCGAATGGGATGAGTGGCTCACGTCGGTGTCCTCGGAGATGGCCGGCGAAGGCGATCGGAGCCCACCGGCAGTGAAGCCCGTGTCTACGCCAAGGGCAAGGCGCCTTGACAGCTGGCCGTCCGCAGGAGACCTTTCTCCCATGACGATTGATATTGAATCGCTCAGCCTTCGGGAGCTGGGCGCCTTGGTGGTTGCCGCTGAACAGCGGAAACAGCTGATATCCAGCCGCCGTCCGGCCAGTGCGGTACGGCGGATGTTGAAGGCCGCAGCAGCAGAAGCGGGGTATACCCTCGAAGAGCTGTTCGGCGGAGAGGTGAACGAAGAGGCCGCTCCCCGCCGGAAACCGGCACGGCGCAGAACCGGGAAAGTGGCTGCCAAGTACCGTGACCCGGAGTACAAGCGCCTGACCTGGTCCGGCCGCGGGCGCATGCCGCGCTGGCTGGCGTCCAAGGTGCAGAAGGGCCACAAGGTGACCGACTTCCTGATTCCCGGCCTGGCCCGGCCGACGGCGCGCAAGAGCAGCCCGATCGGCAAGCGCACGGTTTTCAAGAAGGATTGAACCTGCCGCGCTGCTACCCTGCCGGGGTCTTTGAACGAAGGAGCGCGCGATGGCACACGATGGCAGCCTGACGATCTCACCCAGAGTCCTCTACATCGCGGCAGGCGCGGCGGTGCTGGTCAGCCTGCTGGCCTGGGCAGTGGAATGGAGCGGGATGGCCTATGTCTGCCCGTACTGCCGCGTGCAGCGCACGGTCATCGGCGTGCTGGGCGTGCTGATGCTGTTCGCACGACCGGGCGGCCTCATCGTGCCCTGGTTGTCGTACACCGCAGGCGGCTTCGCGTTCGTGGTCGCGGCGATGCAGCACTTCAACGGCTGGAAGCGCATTTCCGCCGGAGATTTCAGCTTCAACGCGCAGTGGTACATCGACCCGTGGCTGCTGTCAGGTTGCGCGATGCTGATCCTGGTGGCGCAGCTGATGCTGGTGCAGGCCGCATGCCGGCGCAGTCTGCACTGAGGCTTGCCCACGGGCGTAGCGTCAGGCGTTCTGGAATACCGCCAGCTGCGCAGCAAACGCACGCTGGTAGGCGGGGCGCTGCGTTGCACGGCCCACATAGGCCACCACCTGCGGGTACTCATCGAGGAGGCCGCTGCTCTTCAGGCGCAGCAGCACCGAAACCATCATCAGGTCGCCGGCGCTGAACTCGCCCTCCAGCCACAACGCCGATCCCAACCAGGCGGACAGCTGCGCCAGCCGCATACGCACACGCTCATCGAGCATCGGCAGGCGCTGCGCATACCAGGGCTGCTCGTGCTCCAGCACCCAGGCCATCGAGCGCTCGACGATGGGCGGCTCCACCGTATTCAATGCAGCGAACACCCACATGATCGCGCGCATGCGTGCATCTGGATCAGCAGGAAGCAGGCCGGCATGCTGCTCGGCCAGGTGCAGCACGATCGCGCCGGATTCGAACAGGATCTGGCCGCCGTCCTGCCAGGTGGGGATCTGCCCGAAGGGGTTGCGGGCCAGGTGCGCGGGCTGCTTCAGCTCGGCAAAGCCGAGCAGCTGCACGTTGTAGGGCACGCCCAGCTCCTCCAGCGCCCAGCGCACGCGCATGTCACGGGCCAGGCCCTGGCCGCGGTCCGGGGAAGTGGCGAAGGCGGTGAGGATCGGGCACATCGTGGCACTCCTGCAGGTCGAAGGGCCTGCCTTTCCTGTTCCGACGAACGACGGGGCGGGAAATCGACACCCTTCCCGGGACGGCGGGCGATACACTGCCCCCCACCCACCACTCCTGTGCCTCCTCATGTGGCAGCGCCGCACTTCCCTGGCCGAACTGCAGCAGCAACGCGATGTGCTGCAGGCTGAGATGGATGCGGACGCCCAGCGATGGGTCTCACAGCTTCCGCCGGATGATCTCGTGGCAGCGCTGATGCCGCAGTCGCGCCGGCTTCAGGAGCTCAATCAGCTGATCCTGCGGGCTACACCACCGCGTGAGCTGATGAAGCGCCTGAAGGCGCTTGAGCGACAGCTGCTCGAACCCGGTACACAGAACGCAGGCGTGCGGAGGGGGCTGGAAGATGAACTGCGCGATCTGCACCTCTATTTCAGCAATCCCCGCCGTCGCCCATTGACGGCAAAGGTCATTCTCATCCTGTTCGCCTGCGTTCTGGCCGCCTTGTTCCTGCCGAGGCTGCTTGCGGACCTGCTGATCGCTCTCTAGACCGCCCTCACCCCGCCCGATGCAGCTTCCGGTACTGATCCGGCGTGCACTGCGCGTGCCGCTTGAACATCTCAGCGAAGGCGCTGACGCCGGAATAGCCCAGCTCCTCGGCGATCCGGCTGATCGGCCGGCGGGTGCACAGCGCCTCGGTGGCGCGCACGAACTTCACCCGTCCACGCCAGTCGCCGAGCGACATGCCCAGCTCGCTGCGTGCCATGCGCTCCAGCTTGCGCACGCTCATGTGGTGGCGCTGCGCGATTTCGGCAACCGATTCGGCCATCGACAGGTGTTTCTCCATGTACGCCATCACCTGCTTCAGCGCATCGCTGCTGGCGATTGGCAGGAAGCTGGGCACTACGGCCGCATTGACGATCTGGTCGATCACCACGGCGGCCATGCGCCGCTGGGCCGGGGTCTGCGGATCGGTCACGCCCTGCCGTGCCAGTTCGTGCAGCAGCTCGCGCAGCAGCGGGCTGACTTCCAGTGCACGGCAGCGATCAGGCAAGCGGCGTGACAAGGCCGGCGACAGATAGGCCGAGCGGTAGGCCAGCTGCGAGCGGTTGCGCGAATAGTGGGCCATTCCCGGTGGAATCCAGATCGCGTAGTGCGGCGGGGACACCATCCATTCGCCGTCGATCTTCATCTCCATCACACCCTGCGCGACGAAGTTGAACTGGCCCCACGGATGGCTGTGCGTGCCCCAGTCCGTGGGCTCCATCGCACCCTGCCGGAAGTAGATCGGACCGGGCAGCTGGCGGAAGGTGGGGATTGGCTCCATCGGTTGCCGCAAGCCGGGGTCGGTGTGGCGCATTTTCGGGATGTCCTCGATATGCGCCAAGCGTACGCTGGCCATTCCCCTACGTACACCCGCGTTCCGTGAACTATCTTTTCCCGATCCTCGCCTGCCTGCTGTGGGGCGCGAACACCATCGTTACCAAGCTTGCTTCGGGCTCGGTCGGTCCCATCGACATCGGCTTCTTCCGCTGGCTGGTCGCGGCGCTGGTCCTGCTGCCGTTGGCGCTGCCACGTCTGCGCGAAAACCTGCCGACCGTGCGCGCCAATCTCGGGCGCTTCCTGGTGCTGGGCTGCCTGGGTGGGGTGATGTACCAGTGCCTGGCCTACTATGCGGCGCACTTCACCTCGGCCACCAACATGGGGGTGATCCAGGCGCTGATTCCGTTGATCGCGCTGGCGCTGTCGCGCGTGTTCATGGGCCATCCGGTGCGAGGCACTTCCATTCTTGGCGCGGTGATCTCCACCGTCGGCGTGGTGGCGGTGGTCTCGCAGGGCGACCTGGCACGGCTGGCGGCGCAGGGCCTGAACCGAGGAGACGCGATCATGCTGATCGGCGCATTGGCCTTCGCCGCCTACAACGTGCTGATGCAGCGCTGGAAGATTCCGCTGTCGGTGCTGGAGTCGCTGTTCCTGCAGGCCACCGCTGCATCGCTGATCCTGTTGCCGGTACAGCTGCTGGTCGGCACCGGGGTGAACAACCTCACGGCGGTCGGCTGCATCGGCTTCGCCGCCGTGTGCGCTTCGATCCTGGCGCCGCTGACCTGGATGACCGGACTGTCACGCCTGGGCGCTGCGCGCGTCTCTGGCTTCTTCAACCTGGTGCCGATCGTGACCGCCGCGCTGGCTGTACTGCTGCTGGGAGAATCGCTCAGTGGCTGGGTACTGGGCGGTGGCCTGCTGGCGGTGTCCGGCGTGGTGTTCGCTGAGTACAGCGCCAGGCGCGCCGCCGCAGTGCCGAGCGAGCAGCCCGCATAGGGCTTCGCTCATGCGGGATACGTGTCTCCGCTCAGCGCCTGTTCCACCCGCTGTTGCAGCGCGTCTGCATCATGGCCGCGTTTGCCCTGCAGGCTGAGATACAGCGAAAGCGGGTCCACCACATCGCCAATACTGGTGAATGCCGGCGGATAGGCCCAGATCTGCAGCCGTGCGCTCTGAAGGCAGTCCGGGCCGGGCATGGGAAGTGCGCCCAGCAACCGCCACGCATCGATGTGCAGTGCGCGGGTGCCACCGATCGGGGGCGGTGACGTTTCAGCAAGCGCATCGAGGCCGGCCGTCGGCGCCGGATGCCCCGCATCGCGGAGTGCCTCGGCGGTCGGGCCCCAGCAGACATCCACTTCCTTCAGGATGGGGGAACGCAGGAACGGCTGTGCCCTGGCCCAGACCTCGTCGCGGTTGCCGGCCAGCTTCAGGAAGCGCTCGCGGCCCCCGGTGGAGCGCTCGACCAGGCCGCGACCGACCAG
This sequence comes from Stenotrophomonas genospecies 3, assembly GCF_054473855.1. Taxonomy (NCBI): domain Bacteria; kingdom Pseudomonadati; phylum Pseudomonadota; class Gammaproteobacteria; order Lysobacterales; family Lysobacteraceae; genus Stenotrophomonas; species Stenotrophomonas genospecies 3. Next base: position 411,980 of record NZ_JBTMUR010000001.1, on the reverse strand, counting down.
TTCGGCAGACAGGCGCGACGCCGTCATCGAGGTGTAGCCGGCGACGGCACTGATCTCGCGCGGCGACCACCAGCGCGACTGGCCGCTCAGCAGCACGTGGATCAGTACGGCCTGCGCCGAAGGCAGCAGCGAGATGGCTTTCTTCTCATGATCGGGGTCGTCGCGGAACTCAATGGCCAGGCTCGGCGCGAACAACTGGGTGTGCGGGACCACGAAGTCGATGTGGTTCTCGACCAGGAAGCGGCGCTGGGTCGGCGTGAGATAGGGCGAGACGTACAGCACCAGTGCATTCGCTGCAGAGCGCAGGCAGCGCACATCCTGGATCACACGGGTGCTGGATTCGCCCGGCTCGCGGGCCACGGCGAGCATGGCGGGGGTTTCCCCGTACAGCATCAGCCCGGCGAGGTGGTAGCGCGATGCCATCGCGTGGGGAATGGCATGCAATGAAGCAAGTGGATGCACTGCCGAGGCGAGCCCGGGGAGAATCCTGCGCAGGTACCGCTGCGCGTCAGCGACCAGGTCGGTCAGGCCGGTGCGAACTGCCGTCGTCATCTCGTACTTCCCTTGCGGCGGCATGTCCGGAAGATCGGAACCCGGCCACACCGTCACATTCAGTGGTGAACCTGGAGACGGGTGTGCAGTGTCGGGGCGCGTGGCGATCCATGCGGTCCTGCTCCTTAGCCGTCATGACATCAAGTGTTGCCGGGAACCTTGGAGATTCCGTCGAAAAACGATGGAGATTGGGTGGAGGCGGTGTGCATCGTGGCCGGCGGACTCCCCTTCCGCCGGCCACGAGCACGGACCTGCCCGTCAGAAGCGCTGCGAGTACTTCACGTACACGGTGCGGCCGATATCGAAGCCGCCGTAATAGGGGAAGGAGCTGGACGGCTTGGAGAACATGATCGGGCCCTGGTGGTTGAACACGTTGTTCGAACCCAGCGCCACGGTGCCGTCCCACGGCAGCTTGTAGCTGACCTGGATATCGTGGAAGGCATTGGAACCGACCTTGCGCAGGGCATCCGGCTCACCGTAGGCGTAGCGGTCGGGCAGGGTGCACGGACGGTTCGGTACGCAGTTTTCAACCATGCCGGAGTAGTAGCGCACGGTGTACTGCGTACTGAAGTTGCCGAGCTGCCAGTTCACACCCAGGTTCGAGCGCAGGCGGGAAATTCCCGGCTGGCCGATCCGGCCCATCATGATCGTATCGCCGGCGGAGTTCTGGTTCTCCTCGTCGTACTTGGAGACATAGCTGTTCTGCAGGTCGATGGTGAAGCGGCCGAACGAGAACTCGGGCAGGCGGTAGCGGATACCCAGGTCCCAGCCTTCGGTTTCCATCGAGCCCAGATTGGCCAGACCGTAGAACATGCTGGTGATGTGGCCATCGCCAGCGCGCTTGACGCTGCCACAACGCGAAGCGTTGCCGAGCACGTAGCAGTCACGCAGGATGCGGTCGACGCTGTCCTGGATGATCATGTTGGTGATCTTGTAGCTGTACCAGTCGAGGTTGATGTCCAGCCCGTCCACCCAGCGCGGGCTCCAGACCACGCCCACGGTCTTGCTCTTGGACTCTTCCGGGCGCAGCTTCGGATCGGAGCCGGTGGTGAACTCGTCAGGCGTGGCGCACGGATAGCTGGCGCAGGGCTTCAGGCTCTGGTTCAGCTGCTGGTAGCCCAGCGGGACGCCGGCGGCGTTGCAGGCGGCATTGCCGTTGACGCTGTTGGTGGCGCCGATGCCGCACGGGTCGACATAGGTTTCGAAGCTGGTGCCCAGGCCGCCATACAGATCGGAGATGCTTGGTGCGCGGAAGCCTTCGGCGAAGGTGCCACGGATCATGAGCTCTTCGATCGGACGCCAGGCGAAGCTCGCCTTGGAGTTGGTGGTGCTGCCGAAGTTGCTGTAGTCGGAGTAGCGCGTAGCCAGGTTCACGGTCAGTTCCTTGGCGAACGGCAGGTCGCGCAGGATCGGCACGTTCACTTCGGCGAAGAACTCGTTGAGGCTGTAGTCACCGGCGGTGGTGGATGCGCCCAGTGCAGTGCTCTGGCGCGACTGGGCGAAGGCATCGGGCACGAAGCGGCCTTCTTCCTTGCGGTACTGATACCCCAGGGCGACGGACAGGTCACCGGCAGGCAGTTCGATCACCGGGCCGGAGATGTTGGCGAAGTAACTGCGGGTCTTGGTGATGCCGGTATCGTTGAACGTCGGGAACAAGAAGCGCTGCAGTTCGGGATCGGAGAGAGAGCCAGCCCCCGCGACCCCGAACGGCAGCAAAGGATTCCAGGCCAGGCAACCCGAGACCGGCGATGCCGCCGTGCCACACCGGGCCACACCGTTGGCATCGAGGTAGGAGGGCCCCAATGCCTGCCGGGAAGCGATCAGGCTCATGTCGCCACGGCCTGTTTTTGTAACTTCATTGCGGTTGAACAACGCGCCGACTTCCCAGTCGTACGTCTTGGTCCCCAGCTCGAAGTAGCCGGACAGACTGGGTGCAACCCGCAGCGACTTCAGCTTGCTTTCGGTCGTGCGCGGCACTTCCCACAGGCGGCGATTGAACGCGATGCCGTGGTCGAGCGGGTTGAATACGCTGGCCGCGTCCAGCGGCGTGCCGAACTTGGTCGATTGGTACGGGTAGCCCGCGATCTGCTGGTCGGTGGTGCGCTCGTTGTAGCCGATGTCGGCAGTGAACTTGATCTGGTCGGTCAGCGCGTAGTCCGTGCTCAGGAACAGCGAGCGGCGCTCGATGCCGGTCTGCAGGTGCATCTGGTCGTTGCCGTTGGCGAACTCGGCCGGTGTGATCGGGTGGTAGTCGTTCGGGTTCTTCGGATCGCCGCCACGATTGAGGGTCTTGAATACGGCATCACCGGTATTGCACTTGTAGAGCGCCGGGTCGCACCAGGAACCGTTCTGGCTGATGTTGCTCCAGTCCGCGCCCGGGTAGTTGGGGCCGGCGCCACCGTACCGGGAGAACTCGCGGTCGCGGGCAAACACCGGGTCTGACTTCTGATATTCCAGTGCGAGCGTGTACCCGCCACGCTCCCCACGGGCGCCGGTGACCAGCGAGAACGTGCTGTCCTTGCCATCGCCCTGGCTGAACTGCCCGTGCTGCATGGACACTTCCAGGCCTTCGTAGTTCTTGCGGGTGATGATGTTGACCACGCCAGCGATTGCATCCGAGCCGTACAGCGAGGAGGCGCCGTCCTTCAGCACGTCGATGCGTTCCACCGCGCTCATCGGAATCTGGCTGAGATCCTGCAGGCCGCTGGTGGTGGCGCCGAGCCGCTTGCCGTTGACCAGAACCAGGGTGCGCGTGGCACCCAGATTGCGGATGTTGACGTAGTAGCCACCAACGTTCTCGCCGGACGCCAACGCGCGCGCACGCGAAATGGTCGGCGCGCCGGTGGATGTCAGGTTCTGCAGCAGGTCGGCGATGGTGGTGAAGCCCTGCTGCTCGATCATCGCGCGGGTGATGGCGATGATCGGCTGCTGCGTTTCGATATCCACGCTGCGGATGGCCGAACCGGTAACCTGGATGCGATCGAGGTTCTTCGGTGTTTTATCGCTGTCATCCTGCGCATGCGCGGCCGGTGACCAGGCAGCGGCCAAGGCCGTGCCCACTGCCAGGGAAAGCAGGGTGTACTTGTAGTGCATTTGGCTCTCTCCAAATCCAGTTGAATGGGTTTCCGCATCGCTGCGTGGAAACCGATCTGAAATCCCGCTGTGCGGAATCGGAAGGAACCTAACACTCCGCTTACAACTCGATTACGTTATGGACGCGTTATCGTCGCGCGCCGGATACAGCGTTCATGCACAGGCCATGCACGAAACCGCGACGCGCACCAAGGGTGCTCTGCTTCAGTCTGGCTGCGGGCTGATGACAGACTCCAGGAGACATCCGATGAATACCCCCGGCAAACCAAGACCCACGTGGAAGCAGTGGCATGTGCTGTTGCTGGTGCTTGCCATCGCACTGTTGGTGACGCTGATCATCGTCATCGCGCCATGGTGAATCGTCGGCGTTCTGCTCAGGTACCGTGAACGCGGAAATGCGACGGGATGAAGGAGTCAGGGCGCGTTGAGGGTGGTGATGCATGCATCAATTCGTACTCACCCAATCGGCACATTCAAACCTCCACAGTGGTCCCGAAGGCAACGCACTCGCGCTGTCATTCTCCATAGACCATCGAGCACACAGGAGCGATTCCATGAGCACCCAGTCCACCATCGAACACCGCCTCAACGACCTGATCGAGATTGCCCGTGATGGCAAGTCGTTCTACGAGGAAGCTGCGACCAAGGTGAAGGATGCCGAACTGTCGGCCCTGTTCACTCGTATTGCCGGCGTCAAGGGCCGCATCGTCGCCGCACTGAGTGGCTCCGTTGCTGCCAGCGGTGGCAAGCCGGCCGAGCACGGCACCGTGGTCGGTTCGATGCAGCAGTTCTATGGCAAGGTCCGCGCTGCATTCGGCGACACCAACTATGGTTACGTGGCCGAGCTGGAAGAGTCCGAAGACCGGCTGCTTGGCGCGTTCAAGGACGTGCTGAAGGATAACGAACTGCCGCCGGCCGTGCGCCAGGAAGTCACCCAGCTTCTGCCTGAAGTGCAGGAGTGCCATAACGTGATGCGCGCTCGCAAGCACGCCATGAAGGCGGCCTGACGATCATCGGCGGCCTTCTCCCCGGGGCCGCCACGGTCGGGGCAGCGTGGCTGCCCCGGCCATCTTTGCAACCAGCGCTCCAACATCATCGCCGCGTGGTGCTACGGCCCAGCAGCAACACCGCAAGGCTGGCCAGCAGCGCGGCGATGGCCGACGTCCACAGTGCACTGGCAAATCCATGGCTGTAGATCGCCTGTGCGAAGGCGGCGGTGCGCGCATCGGCGAAGGTGCCGGTAGCGATCGCATCGGCCATGGGCAGTACGTTGCGCGCGGGAACCGCCGCGGACAGTGCGCTGCGGATGCCCAGGCTCAAGGCACTGGACAGTACGGTGAATCCGAGCAGGATGCCGACAAAGCGCGTGGTCGCGCTGATGCCGGAGGCCATGCCGGCGCGCTCGCGCGGTGCCGCGCCGATGATGGCTTTGGATGTCTCGCCATTGAGGATGCCGCCGCCGGCACCGATCACCACCATTGCGACGAGTGCCAGCCACGGCAGGTGCTGCCACGCGGCCAGTCCGGCCACGGCATTGCCCGCGGCGGTGACCGACAACCCGATCGCCAGCACCGCCGGACTGGTCAGATGACGACCGAGCCGCCGGCCCACGCTGGGAAACAGCAGCATCGCCGCAGCGAACGGAAGCATGCCAGCACCGGCAGCCAGTACGCTCAGGTCGATGCCGTTCTGCAGGTACTGCGGCAGCATCGATGCCATCACCTGTGCGCTGACCGAATAGCCGACCATGGCAATGAGTGCGCCGACGAAACGCGGACTGGCCAGCAGCCCGAGATCGACCATGGGATGTGACCGTGCCCGTTCAACGATGACGAAGGCAACAGCCATGATGACGGCCAGGCCCAGCCCAATCAGCGCCGGGGCCGATGTCCATCCTTCTGCCAGTCCTTCCACCAGGAAGAACACGATGCCGAAGATGGCAGCGCTGAACGTGATGATGCCGGGTGGATCGAGCGGGCGGACCACGCTGTCTGACGACTCGGGTATCCAGCGCAGCGTGCCGTAGCCGAGCAGGCCCAGGAACGGCAGGATCGCGACGAACACCGCGCGCCAGCCCCAGAGTGCGGACAGCACGCCGCCGATCAGCGGTGAGAGCACCATCATCACGCCCATGGCTGTGCCCCAGAACGCCCATGCGGTGTCCTTGGCGGCCCCCTCGTGGTACGTGTGGCCGATGATCGACAGCGAGGGTGCCAGCAGAAAGGCTGCACCAATGCCCTGCAGAGCCCGCGCCAGGTAGAGCAGGGCAGCACCGGGCGCCAGTGCGCAGAGCAGAGAGGTGAGGGCGAACAGGCTGATGCCGATCAGCAGCACCCGGCGGCGGCCGTAGCGGTCGGCGACCGCACCGGCGGGCAGCAGAAGTGAGGTGAAGGACAGGATGTAGGCACTGATCACCCACTCGATATCCGCGAATCCGGCGTGCAGGTCACGTGCGATGCTGGGCAATGCGACCGCGACGGCATTGGTCTCCAGCACGGTCATCGTGCAGCCCAGCGAGGCCACCAGCAGGACCGAGTCAGGCAGCGTGTGCCGTGCAGGCGAAGGGGGAGGAGAGGGCGGCACCGGTCACTCGCAGGAAGGGGAGGACGGCCATTCCATCAATGATCGGTGTTTGTTTCATTCTCGGTGTTTTCTGGTTACGTTAGCTTGAACCTAACGAAATGCCGCCCATGGAACGCCGTCACCTGGAGTACTTCGTCACCCTGGCCGAGGAGCTGCACTTCGGTCGTGCGGCCCTGCGCCTGGGAATTGCCACTCCCACGCTGAGCGTGCAGATCCAGGACATCGAGCGTCGGCTTGGCACGCGCCTGTTCGACCGCGGCCGGCGCGAGGTGCTGCTGACCTCGGCAGGCGAGGTGTTCCTGGCGGAAGCCCGCGATGTGCTGCGCCGGTTCGAACAGGCTGAAACCCTGGGCCGGCGCGCGGGGCGGGGTGAGATCGGCAAGATCGAGATCGGTTACGTCGGCTCGGCGCTGTATGCCGGAGCATTGCAGGATCAGCTCAGCCGGTTCCGCAGCCGCTACCCGGGCGTGGAACTGCAGGTGAGCGAATGGCCGATGGGCGAGCTCCCGCAGCTGCTGCAGGAAGGACGGGTGGATGTGGTGTTCTGCCGGCCTCCGATGGATGTGCCCGACAGTTTCGGCGAACACACCCTGGTCGAAGACCAGTTCTGCGTGGCCCTGCCGGAAACCCATCCGCTGGCGCAGGCCCGGTCGCCGGTGCAGCCGGCGTCATTGGCCCGGGAGGGTTTCGTCATGCCGGAGCAGCCGGTGGGCGCAATGGAAGTCGGGCGCCGCGGCGGGTTCATTCCACGTATCCGTTCCCAGCCCGGGCATCTGGCGGCGGTGTTGGCCGAGGTGTCGGTCGGCGTTGGTTCGGTGGCGATCGTGCCATCGGTACTGCAACGCACGCTGGTGCTGCCCGGAATGATCTATCTGCCACTGGCGGGCCCCACCATCGTCTCGACCATCGCTGTGCAGTACCGGCGGGCAGAGACTTCGCCAGTGGTGCGGCGGCTGATCGAGCAGGTGAAGGAGACACCGTGCAGGCGCATCGACATGTTGCCCCTGGCCTGAGCGCCGCGCGGCAGGTGGACGATTGCTACACTGGTGCCACCTGCATTCGCATTCGATGGACACCATGAACAACGGGAACGGTCCGCAGACAGTTCGCTGAGCCGCAACAACGATGCAGACGTTGTTGCGGTGATCATCCCTGCGATGCACGCGAATTGGATGGATCACCGCCGGATTCACTCTGGGCGGAGACTCCCCATGTTCAATCGACAGGCCCCGCGTTGGGCCCACCCGCTGCCATCGGCCATTGTGCTGATGGCGCCGTTCGACCTCCTGGCCTCGCTGGCCATGGACATCTATCTTCCTGTGGTGCCGATGATGCCGCAGGCATTGCAGACATCACCGACGCTGGTGCAGCTCACCTTGAGCATCTACCTGCTGGTACTTGGCCTCGGCCAGTTGCTGTTCGGCCCGTTGTCCGACCGCATCGGGCGGCGGCCGGTCCTGTTGCTGGGGGCGTTGCTGTTCGCGCTTTCGTCGTTCGCGCTGGCCATGTCCAGCAGCGGCGCAGCATTCCTGGCCTGGCGAGGCGTGCAGGCGGTGGGAGCGTCGGCGGCACTGGTGGCGACCTTTGCCACGGTGCGTGATGTGTATGCTGATACAGCCGAAGGCGCGTCGCTGTACGGGCTGTTTGCCTCGATGCTGGCCTTCGTGCCGGCGCTGGGACCGATCCTCGGCGCGCTGCTGGCAGGCGCCTTCGGCTGGCGCGCGATCTTCGTTCTGCTCGGCGTACTGGGCATGATCGCCGGCATGCGCGCGGTACGGCATTGGCAGGAAACCCGCCCGCAGTGCCGGGACGCGTCGCGACCCGCGCTACGACGCATCCTCGGCAGCGGCGCGTTCTGGGTCTACACGCTGGGCTTCAGTGCGGGCATGGGCACGTTCTTCGTGTTCTTCTCGGTCGCGCCCCGGCTGCTGGTCGGGCGCATGCAGTACTCGCCGCTGTCGTTCAGCCTGGCCTTCGCCACGGTGGCGCTGGTGATGATCGTCACGGCGCGGATGGCGAACGTGTGCATTGCCCGCTGGAACGCGCGCGGTACCTTCCTGCGTGGCCTGTGGGTGATGGTGGCCGGCGTACTGCTGATGGCGTTGGCCGCAGCGTGGCCTCCCTCGTTCGTCGGAGTGGTGCTGCCCATGTGGGGCATCGCGGTGGGGCTGGTGATGGTGGTTTCGGTGGCTGCAAGCGGCGCGCTGCGTGATTTCGCCGATGCGTCAGGTACGGCGGTGGCCCTGTACTACGCCGTGCAGAGCCTGATCGTGGCAGGCATCGGCACGCTGGTTACCCTCGTGCTGCCCGGCGATACCGTGTGGCCGCTGGTGGCCTATGGGTTGCTGTTGCCACTTGCCAGCCTGGCAGGTGCCGCCGCGCTGCGGCATCGCGCATAACGCTGGGTGGCGGGCAAAAAAGGGGGCGGCCGCAAGGCCGCCCCAACCCGTCAAGAGAGCACGTGTTTAGAAGCGCACAGACCAGCGTGCGGTGGCGCCATGGTCGCGGCTTTCACTGCCGAACTGGCCGCTGTAGCCCAGCTCCAGCTGCTGCCGCGGGGTCAGCCATGCCGACAGGCCCAGCTCGGCCACCATGGCGTTGTCGGCAATTGGTGCGCCCTCGACCGCGAAGGTGCTGCTGCTGTTGGCGAAAGCCAGGTTGGCCACCTGGCTGCGGTCGCCAGAGGCGCGGCGATAGCCCACGCCACCGCGCAGGTGCAGCCAGCTGTCCTGCTGGAACGAGGCCTTCAGGCCCTTGTCGAAGCGCAGGCCAGCGGTGGCGATGGTGGTGCCGGTGTCGTCCACCTTGCCGTGCAGTGCGGCCGCGCCGCCACGCTCGTTGATCTGCTTCAGGTCCACTTCCACGCGGGCGACCTGCAGGTACGGCTCCAGTCCGCCTTCCGCATTGCCGAAGCGGTAGCCCGCTTCGATGAAGGCCTGGCGCGTACGTGCGTTGTAGCGCGCGCTGAGGCTGTCGCTGAAGCCGGCGAAGGCAACATCACGCGTGCTCTTCACTTCGTTGCGGCTCCATGCCGCGCCACCACGCAGGCCGAAGCCGCCCCAGGTGTGGCTGGCATAGGCGCCGAAGTGCGTGTTGTCGATCTTCGACTTGGCACGACGCTCCTGCTGCTTCACGTCGGTGCGGCCTGTACCGGCCAGCACGCCGATCTGCCAGCCACCGAACTCGCGGTCGATGCCGACCAGCAGGCCGTTGCTGTTGGCGTCGGTGCGCGCGGTGTTGCTGTTGCCATCCAGCTTGCTGTTGCCGCCCAGTGCCTGCACCCAGGCGCCGGTGGCATCACCCGCATCGGCACCGGGTGCGGTGGCACCGGCACGACGTGACAGTGCGGCATCGCGCACATAGCGGCTGCCCTCGAGCAGGGCCAGCGCCGTGGCCGGATGCAGCTCGCCGCTGAGGCCATCGAGCACGCCACCCACCTGTTGCGGGAACAGTTGGGTCAGCGGCTTGGGCAGGCCCTGGTTGATCGCCAGTCCATCGGCCACCGCCGCGGCCGCACGCTGGTTCGGCGTGGTGGCGGCGCTGGCGAGCGAGGCACCCCGGGTCACGTCGATGCGGGTGCCATTGGCGCCGTAGGCCAGGCTGAACTGCAGGAACGGCGAGAACGCGCTGAAGTCGGTTTTCGCGAACTGGCCGCTGACACCGCCGTCGGCGCGGATGAAATTGAACTGCTCGCCGAGGTAGTAGGTACCCGGCTCCGGCAGTGCGACCAGGGTGCCGCCGAGAGTGGCGGTGCCGGTTACGTGCAACTGGTCACTGCGGCCGCCCGGGGCAAGTTCGGCGGCATAGACGCCGGTTGCGCCCTGCACGTAGTTGCCGTTGATGGTCAGCGTGCCGATCGAATTGCCGGGCGCGATGATGCCGTCCACACGGGTGTTGCCCAGCGTGCCGATGCCCTTCAGCAGGCCGTTGGCACCGACCGTGGTGGTGCCGCCGGTCTGCGTGCCGTTGAAGGACACCACGCCACCGTTGACCGTCAGGTTGCTGTCCTTCAGCAGGCCGCTGCTGCTGACCGTGCTCACGCCTCCGGTGGTGTTCAGGGCGGTGGAGACCAGCGAACCGTTGAGCAGGAACTGGCCACCCTGGACTTCGACCGCTGACGTGAGTGTGTTGGTGCCGTTCAATTCCAGCGTGCCGTCCTGCAGTACTGCGCCGTTGAAGGTGTTGCCACCACTCAGGCGCAGCCAGCCGATGCCGGACTTGGTCAGCTTGCCGGGGCCGCCGATGTCGTTGGTCCAGTCATCCCAGGCATCGCCTTCCCACACCTTCAGGCCACCGGCCTTCTGGTTCATTACCACGTTGGTGTCCACGCGCAGCGAGCCGTAGCCTTCGATGGCCTTGCGCAGGTCGACCATGCCCCAGCCGTAGATCGGATCGATGCCTGCTGCACCCAGGTCGCGTGCGGTGGTCAGCAACACGTCGCGGACCTGGGCGTTGTCCAGATAGGGGAAGCGCTCCATCAGCAGGCCGAGCGCGCCGGTGATGTGTGGCGCCGCCATCGACGTGCCCGTCTTGGTGCCATAGACGTACTGGGTGCTCTCGCTGTCGATGATCAGGCGGACATAGGCGGAAGTGTTCTCGACGCGACCCTGGATATCACCGGACACAATGGTGCTCAGGATGTCGGTGCCCGGTGCCGAGATGCACCAGTTGGCGGCAACGCCGCAGATGCTGGAACTGCCATCGATCACGTAGTCGGTTTCGCCCGCAGCAGCGTTGGGCCGGCGGACGTTGGCCACGGCCAGCCAGTACGGTTCAAGTTCCGGCTTCCAGCGCGGCATGGCGGCCGTGATTCCGGCGACGGCGCCACTGCCGTTACCAGCCGACCACACCTGGATGAGGGTGGAGGAGGGGGCATCGCCATCGTTGGCGTAGATGCTGCCATACACGCCGTAGCCGTCACCGATCGCTGCATACTGTGCATCCAGCGCGGCAGCAGTCATGTTGCGGGTAGAGATACCCCAGCTGTGGTTGATGGCGCGCACGCCCTGCGCCTGGATCTGCGCATACATATCCAAGGTAGCGGTGTCATCGGGATCGGTGCGATATAGCGCGCGCGGACGATAGAAGTTGTCCGGATCCAGGCGCCACTCATAGTAGGTATCACCAAACACACGGGCTGCGGTCAGGTTCGAACCGAATGCTACGCCATGCATGCCTTTGCCATCGCGGTTGGCACCGATGGTACCCAGCACGTGGGTGCCGTGGTCGGCGTAGCTGAAGCCATAGGGCTGGCCTGCCGCGATCAGGCGTGCGGCCAGTGCGGCGGGAACGCCGGGGCCAAGGCCGTAGTAGTTGTAGCCTGGCTGCTCGCCACGGGTTTGTTCGCAGGCACCGGTACCGGCCACCACGCCTGGCGTGGCGCAGTCCGCGCCGATGGTGATGCTGGACGTATTGCGCCCCGCAAATTCCTGATGGGCCAGTGCCGAGCCCGAATCGAACAGGGCAAGACGTACGCCCTGGCCGGTCAGTCCACGTGCATAGGCGTAATCGGCCCCCATCGCACCCAGCCCCCAGTCAGCGTTGAATTCATCGCTGCGCCAACTGGCTGCATCGCCGGGGTTGCCGAGAACGGACGTGTTGGCCGCCGCTGGCGTGGTGGCCGTCGGTGCTGCGGACGCGCCGACGCCTGGTTGCGCCCAGGCCGCCTGCAACTGGCGCTGTTGTTGCCAGACCTCGAATGAGTCGTTGGCCATGGCGGGCAACGTGCTGGCAAGCAGCAATGTGCTGGTGACCGCCAGCGCGAGGCGGCTGTGCAGGGGAGAACGGGAGTGGGACGAACGGCCGTGCAGCGGGTGATTCATCGGACAACTTCCTTGATTGACGGACAACAAGGCCGTTAACCCCGCAGCGCGCCGATCCCCCCCAGTGGTGTGAAGGAAATTTAATGAACAGGTTAATGTTCCGTGACACGGGCGTTCACTCCATCTCCCGGAGGCCTCGCTACCGTGGCCCGGCCTGGGCTCACCAGGCTTATCAAGGAGTGATGTCGATGCGTACTTTCAGGAAAATGATCGCGGGTGCGGTGTTCGCCTTGGCCTGCAGCGGTTCGGTTGCTGTGGCTGGGCCGATTCCGCCATGCGATCTTCCCTGTTGGAAGGCTTACCAGGCGTGTCTGTCCGGTGGCGGTGATGCGATGGAATGCCAGTACGAATACGATCGTTGCATCATGGATCGCTGCGGCGCTGTGTAAGCAGTGGCAATGCAGGATTGATGACGAGCCCCGTCCCTGACGGGGCTCTTCTGTTTCAGCGCCGCCCGCTTGCAGGCCATGCACGCAGCGGCGAGGATGGGGAATCGCATCGGAGCCGCCGCACATGGCCGTCAAACGTGTCGTCGCCAACATCGCCACGCCTGACCCTGCGCGTGCTGCAGCGTTCTATGGCGAGCTGCTGGGCATGCCGGTGGTGATGGACCACGGCTGGATCGTCACCCATGGCGGCGAGGGCAGCGCGCTGGCGCAGGTCAGCTTTGCCACTGAAGGGGGATCCGGCACGGCGGTGCCGGATCTGTCGATAGAAGTCGACAATCTGCAACAGGTACTGGAGCGCATGCGCGCGGCCGGCATCCCGCTGGAATATGGCCCGGCCGATGAGCCCTGGGGCGTGCGCCGCTTCTTCGTCCGTGACCCGTTCGGGCGGTTGTTGAACATCCTTGCCCACACCTGAGCGGCAGAAAGTCTGTCAGCGCCGTTTGGCACTGGTCGGTGGCACGCCGACCATGCGCAGGCAATCATCCACCACGGCGGCGATGAAGGCATCGGCATTCTGTGCGGGTGTGGCGATCAGGTCGTCGGTGGCGCCGTGCACGCCGGCATAGATCAACGAGGCGGTGACTTTGGGCGCTGGAAGCTGCCACAGAGCTGCGGCATTGCCTGCTTCGAGGATGCCCAGCAGTTGCTGCTGGATCGCATTGCGTTCGGCATTGCCACGCTGGTGGTGATGATGGTTGGCGTACACCACGTCGTGCAGTGCATGGGTGCGCACATAAAGTTCGATGTTGGCGCGGATCCAGGCGCGCAGGCGTGCTACGCCATCGCTGGCCGGGTAGCGCTGCACGGCGTGGTCGACGCCTTCCATGAAACGCTGGGTATAGCGCTGCGCCAGCGCCTGCAGAATCTCGGTGCGCGAGGCGAAGTAGGTATAGAAGGTGCCCTTGGCAACGTCCGCTGCGGCGACGATGTCGCTGATGGTTGTGGCATCCACTCCCTTTGACAGGAACAGCGCCTGCGCGGCGTCCATCAGTTCTTCCTGGCGGGTTTCCGCAGGTTTGGTGCGAGGCCTGGCGACAGCTGGGGTCTGCATGTGGGAGGGATCCGGGTGCGACGGGAGCCATTCTAGCTGGCCTGTGGCACCGACTGACCGTCAGTCATTGACCGACGGTCAGTCAGTGGCTACGATGCGTACACATCCTTCCCCCGGGAACCGTACATGCGACGTTTCCAGCGGCCGGCCCTGGTGCTGGCGGCCTACCTCGGCACATTCCTCGCCTCGCTGGACATCAGCATCGTCAACGTCGCCCTGCCGACCCTGCAGCAGGCGTTGAATACCGACATGGCCGGCCTGCAGTGGGTGATCAATGCGTATGCAATCGCGCTGTCGGCGTTGATGCTGTCGGCGGGGCCGCTTGGGGACCGTTACGGTCATCGGCGGATGTGGCTGCTCAGCGTCGCCACCTTCACGCTGGGGTCGCTGCTGTGCGCCTGTGCCGGCAATCTTGCGACCCTGGTAGCCGGGCGTGCAGTGCAGGGCATCGCCGGCGCCTTGTTGATTCCCGCCGCAATGCCGATCCTCAGCCACGCGTTTCCCGATGCGCGCCAACGTGCGCGTGCGATCGGTGGCTGGTCGGCGTTCAGTGCGCTGGCCCTGGTGCTTGGCCCGCTGCTGGGCGGCGTGCTGGTACAGCGCGTCGGATGGCCCAGCATCTTCCTGATCAACCTGCCGTTGGGCCTGCTCGCACTGGCGCTGGGCGCCTGGGGAATTCCGGAGCGGCGGCATCCGCAGCACGCTGCGCTGGACCCTGCCGGGCAGCTGCTCAGCATCGTCGCGCTGGGTGCGCTGAGCTATGGCCTGATCGCGATCGGCGCGCATGGCCTGCTTGCCCCGGTGACGCTGCTGGCGCTGGGCGTGGCAGCTGCCGGGTTGATCCTGTTCGGCATCGTCGAACGCCGGGTGGCACGCCCATTGCTGCCGCTGGACCTGTTTGCCGACCGCCGCTTCGGCATGTTCAACCTGGCCTCGTTCGTCCTGGGCTTCACTGCCTATGCCAGCCTGTTCTTCCTGTCGCTGTTCTTCCAGCAGGCGCAGGGGCACAACGCTGCGCTGGCAGGCTCCCAGTTGGCCCCGCAGTTCCTGTTGATGGGTGCCGTCTCGCTGTTGTTCGGGCGTCTGGTCGCCCACCTCGGGCTGCACGCCGCGCTGGTGCTGGGCTACGCCCTGGCTGGGGTGGCGCTGTGCGCGATGGCCACGTTCGAACCGGCTACTTCGCACGCTTGTTCCAGTGCTGTGCTGGTGCTGCTTGGCATTGGAATGGGGCTGGCAGTGCCGGCGACCGGCATGGCGGTCATGGCCAGCGCGCCGGTCGAGCGCGCGGGTATCGCCTCAGCCACGATGAACGCGTTACGTCAGGCAGGCATGAGCCTGGGCATCGCGCTGCTGGGCAGCCTGATGGGCCAGCGCGCCGTGCAGCAGTTCGCCGCGTCCGCGCAGGCGGCCGGGCAGCGGGAGCTGGCGGCACAGGCGCGCGAACTGATCCTGCAACCGGGCTCGATGCACGCCACGCCGCAGATGCTGACGTGGTATCGCAGTGCGATGGCCAGTGGTTTCGGATGGGCGATGGCTGTGGCCGGTGCGCTGGCCCTGCTTGCGGCGCTCGGGCTGTATCGGCAGCGCGCTCCGGCCTGACGCGCTGCATTCAGCCCTGCTGGCGTTGCGGACCCGCTGCCGTGCGTTCGATCTCCTGAGGCTGTTGTTGCTGCTGGCGCGCATTGGCGTGGCGAGCGTGTCCACCTTCACGACCGATCTCGGCCATGTGCTGGCGGTTGCGGCTGATCGCCTCGCCGCCCTTGCGGCCTGCGACACGTGCCTCGGCCGGACTGAATTCATGCGCGTTGCCGGAGGCATGTGCGGCGCGCCCGCCCTTGGCCGCGATCGCGCGCTGCTTTTCCTGGTCCATTGATGCGAAACCCCGGTTGGAGCTGCGCGGGTTCTGCTCAGTCATGTGAAATCTCCTGCGGTATGGGGGTCGCCTTCGTAGACGACGGCATCCATGCTTGGCCATCGCACGCTAAGTCCAGGTCGCCATCTTGGCCCTGGTTTTCACGCGCCCTGCGCACGGGGCTGATCAGGCAGCCATTCAGGCGGGCGCTGCCTTCGCTGCCGCCAGTGCCATGCCACTGACCACCGACCCGATCGTCTCTACGTCTGCCAAGGGAGCTCCCTGGTTCAGTCGCGCCTGCAGAGCTCCGTGGGAGACGGCGAAGACGATCGCTTGGCCGAGCAGTGCGTGGGTACGCAGCACCGTCTCGGCGCTGGATGGTTCGCTGCCGCGCAGGCACGCTACGCACGCGGCCAACGTGGTGTGCAGGGGTTCGAACAGCGTACGGTGGGCACTGGCGAACGCCGCCGTCGGTTGGATCTGTTCGCGCGCCAACAGCAGCGTGCGTGGACCCGCATCCGGCGCCGACAGCAAGGCATGGACGAATGCCCGCATCAACTGCTGCAGCTGCTGCGCGGCCTGCCGCGCGCCGCTGGGTGGCGTTGCCGGCAGCGGCAATCGCTCGGCAATGGCTTGAGCGCAGCGCTGCAGTACGGCGGCATACAGTTCCTGCTTGCCACCGAAGTGATAGGGAATGGCTGACTGGCTGCAGCCGGCCATGTCCACCAGCTGGCGGGTACGCACACCCTCCACGCCGAACGCGCTGAACAGCTGCAGCCCCGCGTGCAGCAGTCGGGCTCGGGTCTGCCCGCTGCGCGTCTCGGCCGCGCGCCGCCGTGCCGGTGTCTGCAGATGGGCGATGAACTCAGGCATCGGCCTGCATCAGCCATGTCGAGTTTTCATTGAGCGCGGTACCCGCTTCCGCGCCGACGATGACCGTACCGCCGATGTTGGCCATGTGCCGGCCGAATGCACAGTTCGGTTCGAAGGCGAAGCACATGCCGGCCTGCAGGGGCAGTTCGCGCCCGACAGTCGGCAGCGGCGCGATGTGCGCATAGCGCGCGGCCTCCGGCAGCGCTTCGATGCCCGGTGCACGGCCGAAGCCAATCGGTCCATAGGGGTTGAGGCTGTGGACCAACGGATGCACGTGCCAGCCGCCCGCCTCCAGCAGGGGCGCTTCCATCGCGTCGACGACATCGCCGAAGGTATTGCCCACGCGCAGTGCGGACAGGCCTGCTTCGTAGCTGCTGCGGGCGACGGCAGCGGCGCGATGGATGTCGTCGTGCACCTCGCCAATGGCAACCGCGGCCTGATGCTGGGTTTCCATCAGCCCGTACAGTGCGAAGATCTCCGACAGCACCAGGTCACCATCGCGCAGAATGCGCGGCGGCTGCGCACGATACTGCCAGGCGGGTGGTCCCCAGCCCACATACTCGGGACCCGAGCCGAGCAACACCTCGGCGGTATAGCCCCCCAGCGAGAAACAGGCGGCGGTCACTGCGGCAACCAGTTCGGCTTCCGAAACACCGGGGCGAGCAGTGGCACGCAGCGCCTCGCTCATGGATTCACCGATCCAGGCGGCATGCGCAATCAGCGCCAGTTCCTCCTGGCTCTTTACCGAGGCGCGCTGGAAGAACGCACGATATACCGGTACGAATTCCGCGTTCGGCACCGCCGCCTGCATGCCCTGCAGGGTGCGCGCGGGCATCGCGCCGTCGAAGTAGAACGGTGGATAGGGCTCCAGCCCCAGCACGCCGATACGTGCCGTGTGCAGGCCACATTGCTGCAGCCAGCGGCCAACCTCCAGACCGGATTTTCCAACCCACAGCTGTTCGGGTGCGATCCACTGCAGGTCGCCGCGCAGGCAGGCCTGCAGGTGGTCGGCAATCATCAGCGAGGCAAAGGTGAACACCCGTGGCGGCTGGTCGCCGACGAACACCACGATCGAGCCGGGCCGGTCATTGGTGAAGTAGCAGTCCGGCGAGAACCCGGCCGGTGCGGCGGCTTCCCGGTCGCCATGCACAACCAGGGCATCGAGGCGTTCACTGGCCATGAGGTCGCGGGCCAGGGCCCAGCGGCGGTCGCGTTCCATCAGGCTGAGCGGTGCGGGCGGCGTGCGCATGAGGAGTATTCCAGGGGAAGGAGCGCGCAGGCTCGATCACGCAGTTGAATGAATCAACCGCTTGAATCGGCATTGCACGTGCGCTGCTGCGGGGGCAGCTGAAGTCGGCGATTGCGCAGCGTTGTCGATGATCGTGATGGGGCCACCGTTGCTGTTGATAGGATGCGCAACAACGCCACTCGCCTGGCCACGACAGGGACGTAGAACATGAACAGGATTGGACTGATCGCAGTGCTGGCCTGTACCGCTCCCGTCCACGCAGCCAGCCCTCTGTTGTCCGGCAGCTTCGTCCACGTTGGCTACTCGGGCAGCGACGAACAACTGCCGGCCGCGCAGTTGCCGCTGTTCCTGGATGAACTGCAGGACCTGGGCAACGACACGATCATCCTCGGTCAGGTGCGTGCCATCCGTGCCGGCGTGGGCTGCGCCAGCGGCGTGCAGGATTTCGAATGGATTGCCGGCTTTCCCGGCAAGCTCGGCACCGTGCTCGATGCGGCGGCCGCGCGCGGCATGAAGGTCGTGGTCGGCACCACCTACAGCTCGGGGCAGTGCGCCACCTTCTGGCAGGGGCAGAACGCAACGGCCGTGGCACAGGATGCGGCGCAGTCGCTGGCCCAGCTGGGCCAACAGTACGGATCGCATCCGGCGTTCGCGGGCTGGTACATCACCGACGAGCCAGCACAGGTGCCGGCTGATCGCGCGCCGTTCTACCGTGCGATCGTGACGGCGCTCAAAGGCAGTACACCCGCGCGGCCGGTGATGGTGGCCCCCTACCTGGCGTCATCCAGCGTGGGTCCGGCCAGTGTGGGCCGGGCTGCTGCACAGTTCCGTACGGCCACCGGCGTGGATGTGCAGATCTGGCAGGACGGCATCGGCGCCGCCTCGCATGCACGCCTGTTCCAGTGGGATCGCCCAGGTCATTCCACCGAGGCGTATTACGAGGCGCTGTCGGCGGCGCTGGGGGCCAGCGGCCTGTGGGCCGACATCGAACTGTTCAACCATGGCAGTCCCTTGTTCCTGGGAACCGGCAACGGATTGTCCGGTGCCTATCGCTCCGCGTCAGTGCAGCGCATCAACCAGCAGTTGTGGAGCGCGCGTTCGGCCGGCAAGCGCGTTGCCTGGCTCAACCAGTACCACATGTCCGAGGTGGTCGGCCCCGGCCAGGGCTATGCCGAATCTCCGCGGTTGATGAACACCTATCGCGGGCTGTATGGGCTCGGTGCGTCCTACAGTGTCGATCCGGTGCAGACCACCTACAGCTACAGCGTGGCGCCGGATGCAAACTATCCCGACAGCACCGGGCATGAACTGTTCGATCGCCGGGTGGGGGATCCGCGCAACCCGATGGATGCCGGCTGGGTAGGCGTGCATGGCAACGCCAGCATCACCATCGACCTGGGCCAGCGCCGGCGGGTGGACTGGATCGGCCTGCATACGATGACCCGCCCGGCGTGGGGCATCGTCACGCCGACAGCTGTGGAGGTGATGTGTGCCGAGCCGGGCGCCGCTGCGGTGAAGATCGGTGTGCTGTCGGCGCCATTCCCCCAGGCCGGACTGAGCGGTTCGACCGAAGAGGAATACGTGCTGGGCAACGCCGCGCCGCTGGCCGCGCAGTGCCGTACGCTGGAGCTGCGGTTGGCCAATGGCAGCTGGACGTTCCTCAGTGAAATCGAGATGGCGGCCGAGCAGTAAGCGCCTCAGCGTTGGGGCGTGCCACGCAGTCGCTGCGCGAACGGCCGCTGTTCAAGCGCCTGCAGTGCCTCGCGCAGCACCTGCTCCAATGACTGTCCAAGATCGGCATCGAGGCTGCGCGCCGCGCGTGCCGTGGCCTGCCACTGCGCCTGCAGCGCCGGCAACGCCTGCAACGCGCGCGGGCTCAGCTGCAGGATGCGCTCGCGGCTGTCTTCACCGACCGCAGCGTGCAGCCAGCCGTCGCGCACCATTGCTGAAACCGTCTGGCTGAGCGCCGAATGGCTGAGCCCGCAGGCCAGTGCGAGATCCTTGATGCGGCAGGGTCCCTGCGCCATCAGCGTGCGCAGCACCGGGGTGTAGCGCGGCCGGTAGTCCAGCTTCAGGTCGCGGTAGGCCTGCTCGACCGCCGGGTCCAGCTGGTCGAGCAGGGCCCGCAGCAGTGTTCCCAGGGTGGCATGTTGGAGATCCATGGTGGCGATGATATATAAGAGCTTACATATCATCAACGTGGGGTGCGGTCATGGCAGTTTCGTGGATGCTGGGCGCGCTGCTGGCGGCGTCCTGCCCGGCCCAGGACGCGGTGCTGCAGGCGGCGGCCACGGCGATACAGGCGCAGTACCTGGACGTGGCCGAAGGCGCGCACATTGCTGAGGCCGTTCGCGGCTGGTCCACCCAGCAGCGCTATGTGGACAGCTGCGCGGACCCCAAGGCGTTCAGCGCACGCTTGAACCAGGATCTGGACGTGTTCGATGGCCACTTCCATGTCGAGCGGGTGGATGCCCGCGCCGGCCAGGACGACTGGCTGATGGCCTGGCGCGCGGATGCGCGCAGCAATGGTGCGGGCGTGCGCGAGGTGCGGGTGCTGGAAGGCAACATCGGTTACCTGCGCCTGAGCACCTTCTATCCGCTCGATCTGGCCCGGCCGAAGCTGGCTGCTGCCTTCACCCTGCTGGCCGACACCGATGGCCTGGTGCTGGACCTGCGCCAGAACGGTGGTGGCGATGACGGCAGTGCGGACCTGCTGGTGCGGACCCTGCTGGCGGCGGAGATCACCCAGGTGCAGTCACTGCAACGCCGTGGCCAGCGCAGTCCGGTACCGTTGCCACCGGCGAGCCTGGGGCTGTACCTGAAGCCGCTGGTGGTTCTGATCGACCGCCGCACCGGGTCGGCCGCCGAATTCGTCGCGTACTCGCTGCAGGCGCAGGGGCGGGCACGTGTCGTTGGTAGTCGAAGTGGCGGTGCGGCACATATGTTCGATGATCCTGTGCTGCTGCCGGATGGCTATCAGATCAGCATTCCCGACCGGCAGCCGATCAACCTCCGTACCGGAACCAACTGGGAACGCACCGGCGTCACGCCTGATGCAGCAGGCGGTGACGATCCGCTGTTCGTCGCCCGCCAGCTGCTGGCCCGATCGGCATCGCCAGAATGAACGCACAATTGCAACCGCGCCCTATCGCAGACGACATGCAGCGTGCCTAGAATCGATGCATCCCGGTAGTTCCCGGGCGCTTCGAGTGAATGGACTCAATGAAGATTCTGTTGACCGGCAGTTCCGGGCGGATCGGGCGTGCGATCTTCGGCGCGCTGGCGGCGGCCCACGAAGTGGTGGGGCTGGATCGCAGCCCATTCGCCACCACCCGCATCATTGCCGATGTCACCGATCGTCAGGCCGTGAAGCGGGCAGTGCAGGGCGTCGACGCGGTGATCCATACCGCCGCCCTGCACGCACCCCATGTCGGCCTGGTGCCGGATGCGGTATTCCAGCAGATCAATGTGGAGGCGACCGCACACCTGTTGCAGGCTGCCCGCGAGGCCGGTGCACGCCGCTTCGTGCTGACCAGCACCACGGCGCTGTATGGCCATGCGGTGGTGGCGGGCGGTTGCCGCTGGATCGATGAAGATACCGAGCCGCTGCCACGCACCATCTACCATCGCAGCAAGCTGCAGGCCGAGGCGTTGGCTGAAGCCGCTGCGGCGCCGGGCTTCAGCGTGCGCGTGCTGCGCATGGCCCGCTGTTTCCCCGAGCCACCGGAGCGGATGGCGATGTTCCGCCTGCACCGCGGCATCGACGCGCGCGACGTGGCCAGCGCACATGCCGCGCTGCTGCACGATGAGGGCGCTGCCTTCGCACGCTACATTGCCTGCGCACCGACGCCGTTCCTGCGCGAGGATTGCCTGGAACTGGCGACCCAGCCGTGCAGGGTGCTGGCCCGCCGCGCCCCGCAGTTGCTGGCCGAGTTCGAGCGCCGTGGCTGGCCGCTGCCGCTGAGCATTGACCGCGTCTACGACAGTGCACTGATGCGCCGCACATTGGGCTGGCAGCCGCGCTTCGGCCCGGACGACGTGCTGCAGCAGTACGCGGTTGGCAGCATCGAGGTGCTGCCGCGGGCGGAATGGATCAAGGACCGCGTGGCCGAATAGGGCGGCAGCCGGGCGGGTTCCTGACCCGACCCTGAGCAGGTTCAGGAATGTGCAGATGGACCGCCTCAACCTCGTTCGCAGGCGGCCGCTAACCCGGTGCGCTTCCAGCGCCGGGCGTGTCCCGGCGGCCGGTGGCCTGCGCGACGGATCGCGCACCTGCGCGGTGCCCTCGCGGTGCCGGTCGTCCTGAACTGCCTTGCGGATCCTTCCATGCCTTCTCCCCGTTCCGCCGCTGCCCGCCGCCCGGGCAGCATCGCCCACAAGCTGATGCTGGGCACCGCTGCGATCGCGCTGCTGTGCTTCGGCCTGACTGCGTTCCTGATCTACCGCCAGGCCAGCGCCAGCCTGATCGACGCCTCGCGCCAGACCATGGCCAGCGAAGCCACCGCCGAAGCCCGCCAGGTCGCGGCCGATCTGGGCACCGCCTTTGCCAGCAACGACGCCATGGTCGAGGCCGTGCTCGCCCAGCGCGCGCGCGGCGATGTTCCGGACCGTGCCAGCCTGGCTGCCGTGCTGGGCGAGCAGCTGCGCACCCACCCCGAGTGGCTGGGCAAGAGCACCATGTGGGAGGCCGACGCCTTCGATGGCAAGGATGCCGAGTTCGTCAACACTGAAGCGCACGATGCCACCGGTCGTTACATGAGCTACTGGGCCTGGCACGATGGCAAGCCGCAGCAGTCGACGATGACCGACTACACCGAGACGGCCAGTGGCTCCGGTGACTGGTACATGGTGCCCAGCCGCGACAAGCTGGCGAAGGTAAGCGAGCCCTACGCCTACGACATCGGTGGCCAGCAGGTGCTGATGAGCACGCTGAGCACGCCGATCATCGAAAACGGCCGGTTCCTCGGTGTATTTACTGTGGACTTCTCGCTGGCGGCGCTGCAGAAGCACCTGGCCACGCTCAAGCCGATGGGCGCCGGGCGCGTCGAACTGCTCTCGCCGAATGGCGTGGTGCTGGCCTCGGCCAATGCCGCCGAAATCGGCAAGCCACGAGGCGACGCATTGACCCGCAGCATGCTGGCAGACATCGCCGCCGACCGCCGGTTCGAAGCCTTCACTCCGGATGCCGCCGGCAACGTGCGCGTATACGTGCCGCTGCGTGTGGGCGATGCGCCGCAGCGCTTTGCACTGGGTGTGGTGATGCCGCACGCGGTGATCGTGGCCGAGGCGCGCCAGCTGCTGTGGCTGACCCTGCTGGTTGGTGTGGTGGCCGCGCTGACGCTGAGTGCCGGTGTCTATGTGCTGCTGCGCCGGTTGGCGATCCGCCCACTGGCCGAAGCCGTGCGCGTGGCCGGCGATGTCGCCGCGGGCAAGCTGGACAGCACCCTGCCGGCACGCAGCAACGACGAAGTGGGCCGCCTGCTGGACGCGATGCAGGGCATGCGGGGGCAGCTGCAGTCGGTGATGGCGGCGCAGGCGGAAATGGCGCGTCGCCATGACGCCGGTGAAATCAGCTACCGCATGGACGCCTCGGCGTTCCCGGGTGAGTACGGCCGGATGGTGGCTGACAGCAACCAGCTGGTGGCCTCCAGCAACGCCGTCACCCAGCGCCTGGTCGACGTGATGCAGCGCTATGCGGTGGGTGACCTGAGCGTGGACATGGAAGCGCTGCCGGGCGAGAAGGCGGTGTTCACCGCTGCAATGGCCACTACCAAGAGCAACCTGGCGGCGATCAACGATCAGATCCAGCAGCTGGCCGCTGCCGCCGCCGCCGGCGATTTTGCGGTGCGCGGCGACACGCTGCGTTTCGACCACGACTTCCGCCGCATGGTGGAAACCCTCAACACCATGATGCAGGTCAGCGACCACAACCTGGCCGAGCTGTCGACGCTGCTGCGCGCGATTGCCGCAGGCGACCTCAGCGCGCGCATGCAGGGCGACTTCCACGGCGTGTTCGCGGTGATGCGCGACGATGCCAACAGCACCGTGCAGCAGCTGACCCAGATCGTTGGCCAGATCCAGCAGTCGGCGGCCAGCATCCGCCTGGCGGCGGGTGAGATTGCCGCCGGCAACAGTGACCTGTCGCGCCGCACCGAGCAGCAGGCGGCGAACCTGGAAGAGACCGCGGCCTCGATGGAAGAGCTGACCTCCACGGTGCGCCAGAATGCCGACCACGCGCTGCAGGCCAACACCCTGGCCGGCTCCGCAGCGGGCGTGGCCAGCGAAGGCGGGCAGGTGGTCAGCCAGGTGGTGCAGACCATGGAACAGATCGAGGCCTCCTCGCAGCGCATTGCCGAGATCATTTCGGTAATCGATGGCATCGCGTTCCAGACCAACATCCTGGCGTTGAACGCGGCGGTGGAAGCGGCGCGTGCCGGCGAACAGGGCCGCGGATTCGCCGTGGTCGCCAGCGAAGTGCGTGCGCTGGCCCAGCGCTCGGCAGGCGCGGCCAAGGAGATCAAGGAGCTGATCGACGCCTCGGTGGCGCAGGTCGGTGCCGGTGCGCAGCTGGTGCACGGCGCGGGCCGCACCATGCAGGAAATCGTCGGCCAGGTCGGCCGAGTGAACGAGATCATGGCCGAGATCTCGGCAGCCTCGCGCGAGCAGTCGGCGGGCATCGAGCAGGTCAACCAGACCGTGGTGCAGATGGACGAGACCACCCAGCAGAACGCCGCGCTGGTGGAAGAGGCCAGTGCCGCTGCGCGCGCAATGGAAGAACAGGCCGAGCAGCTGGCGGTGGCGGTCTCGCGCTTCCGCCTGCAGGCCGAGCCGGTGGCTACGGTCCGCCGCGCGGCCTGATCCTGTTGCGCGCACATGAAGACGCCCGGCCAAGGCCGGGCGTCTTCATTTCTGCTTGATGCTATGCCAGGCCGGAGTGCGGCGGCAGCATCGCGTCAGAACATGCCTTCGAAGGGATTCCAGCTGGCTTTGCCCTTCACCTGCTCCAGGTAGTAGCTGTAGTTGGTGCTGGCGGCAACCAGGAAGTTCATGGCGATGAACAGCGGGCGCGCGATGATGTCCGGCAGGAACAGGGACACGATGCCCAGCACGAGGCCGATGCCGATCACCACCAGCGCCTTGCGCCACATGCCCAGAATGAACAGGTAGATGAAGCCGAAGAAGAAGGCGAAGAAGTTGATGTTGATCTTGAGGCGGTCGCCGAAGGACAGCGCCTTCCAGGCTTCCTTGAAGCGCGGCTCCTTCGGAGCGCCGTGCTGCTGGAAGAAATTGAAGCGGAACTGCCACTTCGGGCTGAAGCGGGAGAGGTCGACGGTGTTCATTGACGATTACGTCCTTGTAGGAAAACGGTTACATGATACGGGGCCGACGGTTCAGGAAACTACCCTCAACCGTCAAAAATGTGACGCGCCCGGCATGTGCAGGCCTGCGGCGGGGCGCCGCACCGTCACCCATCCGCCTTGTTTTTAGGATAGGGTGCGCAGTTCCGCTGCCGCCCCAGCTGAACCCGGGCGGCGGCGGGATGTCCATGGAGGTTGCATGACCACACCTGCTATACCGGAAAACGCACCGGGACCGGTGCTCCTGCCGACACCTGAAGTGGTGCAGGCACAACAACTGCTCGCACGCCAGCAACTGGCGGTAGCGATGGACCGTGCACGCACGGCCGCTACGCAGAACGCGGCCGCGGCCGCGCTGGAAAGCGAGTAATCCGCAACACCGCCGATCGCGCTGGCGTGCTGCCAGCGCGATCGCGGCGCGCGCCGCCGGTCAGAACCGCGCGGTCATGCTCATGAAGTAGCTGCGCCCGGCCACGAAGTAGTCGGTGGAGCCCTCCGCATACAGCTTCTTGTCGGCCAGGTTGCTGACGCCGCCGCGCAGGGTCAGTACCTCGTTGACGTTCCAGGCTGCGGTCAGGTCATACAGGGTGTAGGCCTTGAGGAAGGTCGTGGCGGTACCGGTCTGCTTGCCGGTGTACTGCGCCGACAGGCTGCTGGAAAACACCGTATTGGGCGTCCAGTCCAGCGACGAATAGCCGGAAAACTCCGGCGTATCGATCAGATTCCTGCCGGTGGTCAGGTTCTTGGCTTCCTTCATCCAGGTGGCCGAGGTGCGCCAGCGCCACTGCTCGCCGAAGCGGACATTGAAGTTGCCTTCCATGCCACTGGTGCGCGCGCGCTGCACGTTGCTCATGCGCGTCCACCAGATGCCGTTGAACTTGCCCAGGGGCGCGTACTCGATCTTGTTCTTGAAGTCGGTATGGAAGTAGGTCAGGCCGGCATCGAACAGGTCATTGTCGAAGCTGATGCCGATCTCTCGGTTGGTGCTGGTTTCCGGGTCCAGGTCCGGGTTGCCGGCCATGTAGCAGCCACCGCGGGTATAGCCCAGCGGGATCAGCGAGGTGCAGCCGCGGCCGCCGGACTGGGTGGCCGCGCTGGGCGAATTCTCGGTCAGGCTGGGCGCGCGGAAGCCCTTGGAGACGCCACCGCGGATCGTCCACTGTTCGGCCGGGTGCCAGACCAGGTACGCACGCGGGCTGACGTGGCTGCCGAACTTCTCATGGTGATCCAGGCGTGCGCCCACGGTCAGCGCCAGCGTGCGGTGCAGCTTCAGTTCGTCCTCGACAAACAATGCCCAGGTAACCACTTCCAGGTTGGAGCCGCTGACGGCATTGCCGGCATAGTCGATCGGCGCGCGGCCGATGGTATCGGTATTGGTCAGTTCCTGGCGCTTCCACTGGCCACCGACGGCGAACTGGTGTTCAACGCCCAGGGTGAACGGCGTGGTCAGGCTGCCTTCGATGATGGTATCGGTGGCCTCGGAGCGGCCGGTGGCACCGATGTCGTTCTTGTACTCGGTCCAGTACGCGCTGAGCTTCGAGTTGCCGAAGCTCCACTTGCCATCGTGGTTGAGTGCCAGCGAGCTGCGCTTGAGTTCGCTGGCACCCCAGGCGCCTTCGTCCTGCTTTTCCAGCGAGGCGTCGATGAAGGCCTGCTGCACGCCGTGGCCGGCTTCCAGCGACAGTTCCTGCGCATCGCTGAGCTTCCACTGCAGCAGCGCGTCGACATTGCGGTCCTTCTCGCCGGCGTAGGCATTGCCATAGACACCACCGTTGGAGCGGTCCGAGTCGCGGCGCATGCTGTTGGCACCGATGCGCAGGCCGAAGCGCTCGCCGAGCGGGCCGGAGAACGTCGCACCGATCTGCTGGGTATCACCGCGCTTGCCATCACCCGGGCGGGTATAGCTGTGGGTGGCGCTGCCGTTCCAGTCATCACCGATGCGCTTGGTGATGATGTTGATCACGCCGCCCATGGCGTCGGAGCCGTACAGTGACGACATTGGTCCGCGCACCACCTCGATCCGTTCGATCTGGTCGGGCGAGATCCAGTTCAGATCCTGGCGGCCGAGGTCGGGACGGTAGTTGGTCGAGGCCGAGCTGCCCATGCGCTTGCCGTCCACCAGCACCAGCGTGTAATTGGACGGCATGCCACGCAGCTTGATCTTGGACTGCTCGCCGACCGCGCTGAGGCCACCGGTCACGCCCGGCACGCGGCTGAGCAGGGTGGCCAGGTCGTGCACCGGCTGGCGCTCGATGTCCTCACGGCTGATCACGCTGATGCTGGCCGGTGCATCCTTGATCCATTGCTGGTTGCCCGAGGCGGTGACCACCACGGTATCCAGATCCTTGGTGGAGGCATCGGCGCTGGCCTCTGCGGCGGCCAGGCCGGGCAGGGCCAGCAGGCAGGCGGTGGCCAGAGCGCAGGCCAGGCGGGTGCGCGGCAGGCGCGCGGAAGGGGTACGGAACGACAGGGACATGACGGCTTCCATCGGAGGAGGGGGACCCGGTGGAAGCAGCAGGCGCACGCAGACAGCAGGCAGCCCCCTTCCATGGGTCGTTGGGCGCTGGGTGGGAACCGGCGCAGCTGGGTGGGTCTCGGCCGTGCGGAAGACGGTGACCTGCCTGGTTAATGAAATGATAACCGTTCGCGTTTGTTACGATCCAGTACCTGGGGCGACCAAGTGACATCCGTTCCCCTGCCCCGGCACTCGCCTGCTGTTTGCTGAATGGGGATAAATCCCGGCGTAGACCTTCGCACTCGGCTTACATCCGGCGCCCTAGACTGAGCCGCATTTTCGATTCCGCCCCGTTGGAGATCGTGTGGGTTCCGGTAGTGACAGACAGCGACTGCGTGGCGTGACGCCGACGCAGCCAGGACAAGTGCGGGCGCCGGGAAAGCGCGCCGGGAACCTTGGTGCATGCAGCCCGGCCGGGATGGCCGGCCGTGCCGACTGCGCGGAGTAGGCGGCAATGGAGGTGCAGACCATCCATGCGGAAGCAGATACGTCCCGGCTTGATGCCGGCTGGACGCTGCTGCCGGCCGAATCGCCGTTGCAGATGCCCGAGCAGACCCTGCGCGAAGGCCAACTGAAGGTTCGCCGCCACCGCACCTCGCCGCGGCTGATCGGCCTGCGCCGGTTCTATATCTTCGGCGGCACGCTGGCGATGACCGCCATCGCTACCCGGATGATGTGGCGGGTGCTGTCGGCCAATGGCATCAGCGTGCTCGAGGCCTGCCTGCTGGTGCTGTTTGTCGGCCTGTTCGCCTGGATCGCGCTGTCTTTCGCCAGCGCCGTGGCCGGCTTCCTGACTGCCGTGTTCGACCGGGGGTATCGCCTCGGCATCGACCCGGACAAGCCACTGCCGACCGTGCACAGTCGCACCGCGCTGCTGATGCCGACCTACAACGAAGATCCGCGCCGGCTGCTGGCCGGCCTGCAGGCGATCTACGAGTCGGTGGCCGCCACCGGCCAGCTCGACCGGTTCGACTTCTTCGTGCTCAGTGATACCCGGCGCGAAGACATCGCGCGGGCCGAGGAGCAGGTGTTCGCCGAACTGCGCGAGCGCGTGCCCGATGGCCAGGCGCGGCTGTTCTACCGCCGCCGTGGCGACAACAGCGGGCGCAAGGCCGGCAACATCGCCGACTGGGTCCGCCGCTTCGGCGGTGCCTACCCGCAGATGCTGATCCTGGACGCCGACAGCCTGATGACCGGCGACAGTATCGTGCGCCTGGTCGCG
This sequence comes from Stenotrophomonas genospecies 3, assembly GCF_054473855.1. Classification (NCBI taxonomy): domain Bacteria; kingdom Pseudomonadati; phylum Pseudomonadota; class Gammaproteobacteria; order Lysobacterales; family Lysobacteraceae; genus Stenotrophomonas; species Stenotrophomonas genospecies 3. Next base: position 383,361 of record NZ_JBTMUR010000001.1, on the reverse strand, counting down.
GGCATGGAGCACAACGCCGACGTCGGCCTGATCCAGACCCTGCCGTCGGTGATCGGCGGGCGCACCCTGTTCGCGCGCATGCAGCAGTTCGGCGGCCGTGTGTACGGTCCGGTGATCGCCCGTGGCGTGGCCTGGTGGCACGGTGCCGAGAGCAATTACTGGGGCCACAACGCCATCATCCGCACCCGCGCCTTCGCCGATCAGGCCGGGCTGCCGGCGCTGCCGGGGCGCAAGCCGTTCGGTGGCCACGTGCTCAGCCATGACTTCGTCGAAGCGGCGCTGATGCGTCGTGGCGGCTGGGCCGCGCACATGGTGCCGTACCTGGGCGGCAGCTATGAAGAAGGTCCGCCGACCCTGACCGACCTGCTGGTGCGCGACCGCCGCTGGTGCCAGGGCAACCTGCAGCACGGCAAGGTGGTCGGCAGCCGTGGCCTGCACTGGATCAGCCGCATGCACATGCTGATCGGCATCGGTCATTACTTCACCGCGCCGATGTGGGCGATGCTGATGCTGATCGGCATCGCCATCCCGCTGTTCCAGGAAGGCATCGATTTCAACGCGCTGCTGCACCTGTCGCCCAGCGTGTACTGGCGGGCCCAGGACGAGGAACAGGTGGTGCGCCTGTTCGCGGCGACCATGGCGGTGCTGCTGCTGCCCAAGGTGCTGGGTTACCTGGCGATGCTGCTGGACCCGGTCGACCGCCGCGGGTGTGGCGGTGCCCTGCGCGCGTTCGTCTCGATGCTGGTGGAAACCGTATTGGCCGCGCTGATGGCGCCGGTGGTGATGTACGTGCAGTCGCGCGGCGTGGCCGAAGTGCTGTCCGGCCGCGATTCGGGGTGGGACGCGCAGCAGCGTGACGATGGTGGCATTTCGTGGCTGGCGCTGATCCGTGGCTACGGTGGGCTGGGGGTGTTCGGCGCCTTCATGGGCATGCTGGCCTGGGCGGTGTCGCCATCGCTGGCCGCGTGGATGGCGCCGGTGGTGATCGGCATGGTGCTGGCGGTACCGGTGGTGGCACTGACGTCTTCGCGTGGCCCCGGCGCCTTCCTGCACCGTCTTGGCCTGCTTGATATCCCCGAGGAGAACATCCCGCCGCCGGTGCTGGTACGCGCCGCGCAGCTGCGCCGGGAAGCGGCCGAACAACCGCCGCTGTACTGATCGTCCCGCGGCAGCGGCATAATGCGGCTCGAACTTGAAGGAGCCGCATCATGCTGCAAACGGTGGAACAGGAGACCGGCGCCTCGCCGCAGTGGTCGGTGATCTGGCTGCACGGCCTCGGTGCCGATGGCCACGACTTCGCGCCGATCGTGCCGGAGCTGGTGCGTCCGCATTGGCCGGCGCTGCGCTTCGTGTTCCCGCATGCACCGGTGCGGCCGATCACGATCAACAACGGCGTGCCGATGCGCGGCTGGTACGACATCGTCGGCATGGATTTCCGTTCGCGCGCCGACATGGTGGGCGTGCAGGAATCGGTGGTACAGCTGGATGCGCTGATCGCGCGCGAGATCGAGCGTGGCATCGCGCCGGAGAAGATCTTCCTGGCCGGTTTCTCGCAGGGGGGCGCGATCATCCTGACCGCCGCGCTGTCACGCACTGCGCCGCTGGCCGGCCTGATCGCGCTGTCCACCTACCTGCCCGAAGCCGACGGCGCAAAGCGCGCTGAAGGCGCCGTGCAGGTGCCGGTGTTCATGGCCCATGGCAGCAGCGATCCGGTGATTCCGCAGGCGGTGGCCGCACACAGTGCGCAGGCACTGCAGGCGCTGGGCCTGGAGGTGGAATGGCACAGTTACCCGATGGCCCACCAGGTCTGCGCCGAAGAGATCCAGGCGCTGGGTGACTGGTTGCAGGAACGCCTGGGCGCTGCCTGACCCATGCCGCCGGCCAGCGCCCCGCCCTGGATGCCGGAACTGTGCCGCCTGCCGCGGCTGGCGGCGATGCTCGGCCTGGCCGAACTGGTGGTGGTGGTGCTGGCCCTGGCTCCGGATGGCAGCCGCCACTGGACTGTGGGCGAACTGCTGTCGGCCAGTGGTTTCGCGTTGTGGCTGGCGCTGGCTGTAACGGCCAGCCTGTGCCTGCTGCGGAACGCGTTGTCGAGGTTGCCACAGGTTCTGGGGGCGGTCTCGGCCATCGCACTGGCGACGCTGATCGCGGTGGTCTGCGCGGGCATCGTGCATGCCCTGTACGCGGTGCTTGGCGACAGCTTCGCCCGCGGCATCAGCTTCTGGCGCTTCACGCTGGGCAGCGCGGCGACGACGGCGCTGATCACTGCCTTGGCTCTGCGCTACTTCTATGTGAGTGATCGCTGGGCCGCGCAGGTACAGGCCAACGCACGCGCACAGGCCGATGCCCTGCAGGCGCGGATCCGCCCGCATTTCCTGTTCAACAGCATGAACCTGATCGCCAGCCTGCTGCATCGCGACCCGGTCGTGGCCGAGCGTGCGGTGCTGGACCTGTCCGATCTGTTCCGTGCCGCGCTGGGGGCGGGCGAGGGTGATTCCACCCTGCGTGACGAATGCGAGCTGGCCGAGCGCTACCTGTCGATCGAATCACTGCGCCTGGGCGAGCGCCTGCAGGTGCGCTGGCAGCGCGACGAACCGCTGCCCTGGGATCTTCCCCTGCCTCGCCTGGTACTGCAGCCGCTGGTGGAGAACGCCGTGCTGCATGGCATCTCGCGGCTGCCCGAGGGTGGCACCATCGAGCTGCAGCTGATGCGCGAGGGTAATGAACTGCAGATCTGCGTGCGCAATCCGGCGCCCGACCCGCAGGCCCCCGGGCTGGCCCTGGCGCGCGGTGCCGGCCATGCCCAGCACAGCATCGGCCATCGGCTGGCCTGGCGCTTCGGCAGCGCCGCGCGGATGACGGCTGGCTGGAGCGAGGGCTACTATGCCTGCCAGGTGACAGTGCCGATCCAGTGAGGGAGCGATCGTGAGGGTAGTCATCGCCGATGACGAACCGCTGGCGCGTGAGCGCCTGCGCAGCCTGTTGGCCGCGCAGGACGGCGTGGATGTGGTGGCCGAGGCCGGCAACGGCGAGCAGGCCCTGCACGCGTGCGCGGAGCTGCAGCCGGACCTGGTCCTGCTGGATATCGCCATGCCCGGGCTGGATGGCCTGGAAGCCGCCCGCCACCTGGCCAGCTTCGAGCCACGGCCGGCGGTGGTGTTCTGCACCGCTTACGATGCGCATGCGCTGTCGGCGTTCGAGGCGGCCGCGATTGATTACCTGATGAAGCCGGTACGCGCCGAGCGTCTGGCCGCGGCCATCGCGCGCGCGCGCACGTTCCTGGCCGGCCGCGATGGCCAGCCACAGGACCACCGCGGGCAGCAGGCGCGCAGCATGCTGTGCGCGCGCCTGCGCGGCAGCCTGCGCTTGATTCCGCTGGACGACATCCATTACCTGCAGGCCGAAGAGAAGTACGTGGTGGTGCACCACGCGCGCGGCGAGGACCTGATCGAGGAATCGTTGAAGTCGCTGGAAGAAGAGTTCGCCAGCCGCTTCATCCGCATCCATCGCAACTGCCTGGTGGCGCGCCATGAACTGGTCGAGCTGCGCCGTGGCACGGGTGGGCAGGTGCAGGCGATGTTGCGCCATGGCAAGCAACCGCTGGAAGTCAGCCGCCGCTGCGTGGCGACGCTGAAGCAGGAGTTGCGGCACCTGTGAGGTGTCCGCGCGGCCTGCGGCCGCGACTGCTTACGAGCAACGTCTGAAGCAACAGCAACAGCAACAGCAACAGCGGGTCATGGCTCGGTGTTTCTACGTGCTGGGTGAGGCGGGATGGGCGGGCGGGACACGCCGTGAACCCATCCATGGGGTCTCGATGGCGCCATCCATGGCGCCAACGGTCCCGCCCGCCCTTCCCGCCTCACCCTCGCGAATTTCCCGGTGACGGACGGCAAAGGCATTGTTGTTATCGGGTGGGGGAAGAAGGGTCAGATCCCTTTTCCTGCGGAAAAGGGATCTGACCCTGGAAGCAATCGGCTGTTGCCTTTGCTTCTGCTTTTTCCTTTTTTTGATCTTCCGTGGCTGGCGCGCACGGAAACTTTCAGAGGTCGGGCGGGGTGGGCTGCGCAGGGGCGTGAGCCGCATGGATGCGGCGACCGAGCTTACATGGACGTACTTGCAGCGTCCCCTGCGTGGCCCACCCCGCCCGGCCACGCGCGGCTGTTGCTTTCATGACCCCTCCACCAGCCACGAGGGGCTCCGCCGTTGGCCGTATCCGCGCCGAAGGCGCGATAATGACCGGATGGAAACCGTCCGCATCGCCACCCGCAAGAGCCCGCTCGCCCTCTGGCAGAGCGAACACGTCGCCGATCGCCTGCGCCAGGCCCACCCCGGCCTGCATGTGGAACTGGTGCCGATGAGCACCCGCGGTGACGAGGTGCTGGACCGCTCGCTGGCCGCCATCGGTGGCAAGGGCCTGTTCCTGAAGGAACTGGAGCTGGCCATGCTGCGTGGCGAGGCCGACTGCGCCGTGCATTCGCTGAAGGATGTGCCGATGGAACTGGATGAACCCTTCGCGCTGCCGGCGATGCTGACCCGCCACGATCCGGCCGATGGTTTCGTCTCCAACCTGTACGCCTCGCTGGATGCGCTGCCGATCGGTGCGCGGGTTGGCACCTCGTCGCTGCGCCGCCAAGCCCAGCTGCGCGCGCTGCGCCCGGACCTGGAACTGCTGGACCTGCGCGGCAACGTCAACACCCGCCTGGCCAAGCTCGACAACGGTGGCTACGACGCCATCGTGCTGGCCGTGGCCGGCCTGGAGCGTCTGGGCCTGGGCGCGCGCATCGTCGCGCGCCTGCAACCGCCGCAATGGCTGCCGGCCCCGGCGCAGGGCGCGGTGGCGGTGGAGTGCGACGGTGGCAATGCGCGCCTGATGGCGCTGTTCGCGGGCCTGGATGACGCGGAAACCCGTGCCTGCGTGGAAGCCGAGCGAGCGATGAACCGTGCGTTGCATGGCAGCTGCCACGTGCCGGTGGCGGCGATCGCGCAGTGGCAGGGCACCGACCTGCACCTGCAGGGCCTGGTCGGCAGTGCCAGTGATGGCCAGGCGGTGCGTGCCGAAGCGATCGGCCCGGCCAGTGACCCGGAAGTACTGGGCCAGCGCGTGGCGAAGATGCTGCTGGATGCCGGTGCCGGCGAACTGCTGAACGTCTGAGCCATCGCAGCTAGTGCCGGCCGCTGGCCGGCAACCTCGTGCTCCGATTGAATGCAGTTGCCGGCCAGCGGCCGGCACTGCCGAAAGAAGAACGGGCGCCTTTGGCGCCCGTTTCTTATTTGAATTTGTAGACCACGTTCATCGTGGTCAGCGTATCGGTCTTGCGCTTGTCCTCGGCCACGTCACTGTTGTAACGCGCCTGCCAGCCGGCCTTCAGCGCCAGATGTTCGTTCATGCTCACCGAAACACCGAAGTCGTTCTGGCCGAAGGTGTTGTAGGAACCCGACTCGACCAGCAGGGTGTTGACCAGGTCGGTGTTGTCGGTCAGCGAGTACTTCATGTCGAACAGGCCGCGGCCGATCATGCCGGTGCGGGTGCGGTCGTCCTCGGTGCTGTGGGTGCGGCGCACACCGGGGCCGATCTGCGCGTCGAACGAGAAACGCTCGGTGTTCCACAGGCGGGTGCCGTAACCCAGACCGAACGAGCTCTGGCGGTCGTAGGTGGCGAAGTCATCGCGCTCGGTACGCACCGTGGCCGTCAGCTGGCGGTGCTCGCCCAGCTGCAGCGCGCTGCCGGCACTGCCGGTGTAACGGTTGGCGGTGGTGTTGTTGCGGCGGCTGGTGGAGCCGTCGTCGCGGGTCTCGATCACCTTGGAGCTGGAACGCAGGCCAGCCAGATCCATGCTGTGCACCCAGTCACCATCGGTGTAGCGCAGGCGCAGGCGGCCGTTGAAGCTCTCGGTGCTGCTGTTGCCGCGTGCCGAAGCGAAACCGAGCTCGCCGCCACTGCCGCTCCACGGCGAGGACATCGCCGCCAGTTCGGAGGCATCCTGCGCATACGCGAGCGGTGCGCACAGCAGCAGGGGGATCAGCAGGGACACGCGCAGGGACATCGGGGCTTCTCCGAAGCGGTTGACAGCCGGTGATGATACTGGAAGCGTGATGGCGGTCCGAATCGATCCAAACGGTTTCTTCAGCAGACGTTGCCGCGATCGCCTATTCAGGGCAGATCGACGCGCAATGCCGGGTCGTTGAAGCGCGAATAGCGCAGGCGCAGCTGGAAGCTGCGGCCATTGCTGCTGCCGCTGCGTACGATCTGCCGCGGCAGGCCCTGCGCGTCCACCCAGTACTCCAGGCGTTCGCCGGGCTGCGCACCGCGCAGGCGGTAGTGACGCGTCTCGACCCCGTCCAGCGACTGGCTGCCCAGGTCTTCGGCCTGCAGATCGGCGGGCAGGGCATCGGCCGGCAGCGGGTTGCGCCATTGCTCGAGCAGGCCCGGCGGGGTCGGCACCTGCCGGATCGCGTCGTCGGCCTGCAGGAACATGGTGTCGCCGATGATCGTCTGCGGACCGGCCGGGGTCTGCACCCGGAAGCGGTCGGGGGCGACGAAGTCCATGGCGCTGCGCACCGGCTGGGGCGCGCCCAGCACCTCCAGTTCGGCGTGGAAGCTGCGCAGGGCCGAGAAGCGCTGGCTGGCGCCCAGCACCGCCTGCGCCGGATCCGCCGCAGGCACGGGCGCTTCGGTGCTGGCCGGCGCGGGCGCGCGATCACAGGCGGCCAGCAGCAGGCAGGCCAGCAGGGACAGGGCAGGCAACCGGCGCATCGGGTGTTCCAGAGGGGGGGGGGCGACCACGATAGCCCAAACGTCCCACACAAGACCCGCGACTCGGACATAATCGGGGGTATGGACCGATACGAACGCATCACCGCCCTGCATCGTCTGCTCAAGTCCGCACGCTATCCGGTGACGGTGGCGACCCTGCAGGACAAGCTCGGTTGCTCCCGTGCCACCGTCTACCGCGATCTGGCCTTCCTGCGCGATGCGCTGATGGCACCGATCGAGGGCGACGGCGAAGCCGGCTTCCGTTACCAGGCCGACGAGAGCGACCGCTTCGAGCTGCCCGGCCTGTGGCTGAGCTCGGAGGAGCTGCATGCCCTGCTGGCCTCGCAGCACCTGCTGGCGCGGACCGGCGGCGGCGTGCTGTCCTCGGTGCTGGCACCGCTGCAGCAGCGCATCGAGAGCCTGCTGGCGGCCCAGGCTGGCGTTTCCAGCTGGCCGGTGGACCGGGTGCGGGTGATTCCGCACCGTGGCCGCAAGTTCGATGAAGGCAGCTTCCGCAGCGTGGCTTCGGCGGTGCTGGAGCGCCGCCAGCTGGCGTTCGAGTACCGCGCCCGTTCCACCGACGAGCCGACCAAGCGCACCGTTTCGCCGCAGCGCCTGACCCACTATCGCGACAACTGGTACCTGGATGCCTGGGACCATGACCGCGAGGCGCTGCGCAGCTTTGCCGTGGATCGCATCCACAAGGCGCGGGTGATCGACAGCACCGCCCGCGACGTGGCCGACAGCGAGCTGGACGAGCAGCTCGGGGCCAGCTACGGCATCTTCTCCGGTGCGCCGAAGGGCTGGGCGACCATCCTGTTCAGCGCCAAGGCCGCGCGCTGGGTGGCCGACGAGCACTGGCATTCCAAGCAGCAGGGCCGCTTCCTGGCCGATGGCCGCTATGAACTGAAGGTGCCGTACAGCGTCTCGCGCGAGCTGCTGATGGACGTGCTGCACTACGGCTCGGATGCCGAGATCGTCGAACCGGTGATGCTGCGCGAGCAGGCCAAGGCGCTGCTTGAGCTCGCCCTGAGCAACTACGACAACTCCTGACACTCCCCCCCGAGAACCCTTCCGCCCATGAAGAAGACCCTGTTGCTGCCCCTGCTCGCCGCTGCGCTGGCCCTGACCGCCTGCGGCAAGTCCGGCGAGCCCTCGCAGAAGCTGGTGGTGGCCGCCACGGCCGTGCCGCATGCCGAGATCCTTGAAGTGGTCAAGCCCATCCTCAAGCAGGAAGGCGTGGACCTGGACGTGCGCGTGTTCAACGACTACGTGCAGCCCAACGACCAGCTGGTGCAGAAGCAGGTGGACGCCAACTACTTCCAGACCGAGCCGTATCTGGATGCCTACAACCGCGATCGCAAGACCGATCTGGTGAAGGTGATCGGCGTGCACATCGAGCCGTTCGGTGCGTACTCGCGCAAGATCAAGTCGCTGGCCGAGCTGCGCGAAGGTGCCGACGTGGTGATCCCGAACGACCCGAGCAACAACAGCCGCGCGCTGATCCTGCTGCACAAGGCCGGTGTGATCGAGCTGAAGGATCCGACCAACGCGCTGTCGACCCAGCGCGACATCACTGCAAACCCGAAGAACCTGAAGTTCCGCGAGCTGGACTCGGCGATGCTGCCGCGCGTGCTGGACCAGGTCGACCTGGCCCTGATCAACACCAACTACGCACTGGACGCTGGCCTCAACCCGACCAAGGATGCACTGGCGATCGAGAGCAAGGACTCGCCGTACGTGAACTTCCTGGTCGCACGCCCGGACAACAAGGACGACGCCCGCGTGCAGAAGCTGGCCAAGGCCCTGACCAGCCCGCAGGTGAAGGCCTTCATCGAGACCAAGTACAAGGGCGCGGTGCTGCCGGCGTTCTGACGGCCGCTGGCCATGTGGTAGTGCCGGCCGCTGGCCGGCAATCTGCAGACGCCGCCAAGGATCATGGGGTTGCCGGCCAGCGGCCGGCACTACCGTCAGTCGACGTGGAAGGCGAGGGTGGCCGCCACGGCCTGCTGCCATCCCGCATACAGTTTCTCGCGCCGCGCCACCTCCATCTGTGGCTCGAAGCGCCGGTCCAGGCCCCATTGCGCGGCGATCTGTTCGCGGCTGGACCAGAACCCCACCGCCAGCCCGGCCAGGTAGGCCGCGCCCAGTGCGGTGGTTTCGGTCAGCCGCGGCCGCAGCAGTGGCACGCCAAGGATGTCGGCCTGGAATCCGGCCAGGAAGTCGTTGCTGATCGCACCGCCATCGGCGCGCAGCTCGGTCAGCGCGATACCGGCATCGGACTGCATCGCATCGAGCACGTCGCGGGTCTGGTAGGCCATCGCCTCCAGCGCGGCACGCACGAAGTGCGCTTTGCGGGTGCCACGGGTCAGGCCGAACATCGCGCCGCGCACATCACTTCGCCAATAGGGCGCACCGAGGCCGACAAATGCTGGTACCAGGTAAGCACCGCCACTGTCGGGCACCTGGGCGGCCAGCGCCTGGCTGTCGCTGGCGCGTTCGATCATGCGCAGCCCATCGCGCAGCCACTGCACCACCGAGCCGGCGATGAAGATCGAGCCTTCCAGCGCATATTCCACGCGCCCGTCCAGGCCCCAGGCGATGGTGGTCAGCAGTCCATTGCGCGAACGCACCGCCTGCGTTCCGGTGTGCATCAGCATGAAACAGCCGGTGCCATAGGTGTTCTTGACCATGCCCGGCTGGAAGCAGGCCTGGCCGAACAGCGCCGCCTGCTGGTCACCGGCGATGCCGGCGATCGGGATCGGGTGATCGAAGAAGAACTGCGGCCGGGTATGCGCGTACACCGCGCTGGAATCGCGCACCTGCGGCAGCATCGCGCGCGGGATGTCCAGCAGCGCCAGCAGGTCGTCATCCCAGTCCAGCGTGTGGATGTTGAACAGCAGCGTGCGCGCCGCGTTGCTGTAGTCGGTCACATGTGCCTGGCCACCACTGAGGTTCCAGACCAGCCAGCTGTCGATGGTGCCGAACAGCAGCTCGCCGCGCTCGGCACGCTGCTGCGCGCCCTCCACGTGGTCGAGGATCCAGCGCACCTTGGTGGCGGAGAAATAGGCATCGATCAGCAGGCCGGTGCGCTCGCGGATCAGCGCCTCATGCCCTTCGGACTTCAGCCGCTCGCAGATGGCGTGGCTCTGCCGCGACTGCCAGACGATGGCGTTGTGGATCGGCTGTCCGGTGGCACGGTCCCAGACCACGGTGGTTTCGCGCTGGTTGGTGATGCCCAGTGCGGCGATGTGGCGCGGGTCGATCTGCCCGCGGCTGAGCAGTTCGGTCAGCGTGGCATAGACGCTGGTGAGAATCTCGCGCGGGTCATGCTCGACCCAACCCGGCTGCGGGAAGATCTGCGCGAATTCGCGCTGCGCGCTGCCGACGATGTCGCCGGTGCGGTCGAACAGGATCGCGCGCGAACTGGTGGTGCCCTGGTCGATGGCCAGCACGTAGCGGGGCGTCATGCAGCGTCTCCGGTAGCGATGGTGTTGGTAGAGTCGAGCCTGCTCGACTGCTTTTCATGTCAGTCGAGCAAGCTCGACTCTACCGTCTATCGATCCACGCCTGCAGCCGCGCCACCTGCGCAGCATCCAGCCGCAACCCCAGCTTGCTCCGCCGCCACAGCACGTCCTCGGCGTCCCAGGCCCATTCGTGGTCGCGCAGGAAAGCCACTTCCCGCGCATGCAGGCCGCCGCCGAAGTCCTCTCCAAGATCGTCCATGCCCCGTGCACCCTGCAGAAGGGCGGCGCTGCGGCTGCCGTAGGCTTCGGCCCAACGCCGTGCGATCTCCACGGGCAACCACGGTGCCAGCGCCTGCAGACGGGAGCGCGCCTGCGCGGCGTCGCCCCAGTCGCTGCCCGGCAGCGGGTCTCCGCCTGCGGTCCAGGCCGGCCCCATCTGTGGCAGGGCAGGGCGCAGCAGGTCCAGCGCTTCCTCGGCCAGCACGCGGTAGGTGGTCAGCTTGCCGCCCAGCACATGCAGCGCCGGCGCCGGGTTGGACTGCAGCTGAAGGCGGTAGTCGCGGCTCAGCGTTGCCGCACGCGGGTCCGGGTCGGCCAGCAGGGGACGTACACCGGCGAACTGCCAGACCACGTCTTCCGGAGTGATCGGCTCACGCAGATAGCGGCTGGCGGCCGCGCACAGGTAGCTCACCTCGGAAGGCAGCACGCTGCAGCGCGCCGGGTCACCGCGATAGTCGGTGTCGGTGGTGCCAATCAGCAGATGATCGTGGGCGAACGGCAGCAGGAACACCACGCGGCCATCGGGCTGCTGCAGCAGGCAGGCACTGTCATCGGGCCAGGGGCGGCGCATCACGATGTGGCTGCCCTGTACCAGCCGCAGCGCGGGGCCGCCGCTGCGGGCCTCCATCTGCTCAAGCAGGCCACCGGCCCATGGGCCAGCCGCATTGGCGACGGCGCGCGCGGTCACATGCTGCTGGCCATCGGCGGATTCCAGCACGGCCAGCCAACGGCCCTGCACAGGGCGCAGCTCGATGCAGCGGCTGCGCACATGTACCTGTGCGCCACGCCAGGCAGCATCCAGGGCATTGAGCAGTACCAGACGCGCGTCATCGACCTGCGCGTCGGCGTAGCTGAAGGCCTGCCGCAGATCCGGGGAGAGCCAGGGGCCGAGCGGATCATGCTGAAGGTCCAGGGCGCGCGAGGCGGGAAATGCCGGGCTGCGTGGGCCCAGGTGGTCGTACAGCCACAGTCCCACGCGCAGCATCCAGCGTGGGCGCAGGTGCGGTTCCCACGGCAGCACGAAACGCAGCGGGCGGACCAGATAGGGTGCCTGCCGGCGTACCACCTCGCGTTCGCCCAAGGCCTTGCGTACCAGACCGAACTCGCGCTGTTCCAGGTAGCGCAGGCCACCGTGGATCAGCTTGCTGCTGGCGCTGGATGTATGCGCAGCGAGGTCGTGCTGCTCGCACAACAGCACGCGCAGGCCGCGGCCGCTGGCATCACGGGCGATGCCGGCACCGTTGATACCGCCACCGATCACCAGCAGGTCGACGTCGTGCATCGCGCCTCCGCATCCTGTGTGTGTAGAGTCGACTGTCAGTCGACTGCTCTTGCAAAAGTCGAGCAAGCTCGACTCTACGAAAGGCAGTCGAGCAAGCTCGACTCTACAGAACGCGGGTGACGGAAACGACGACGGGCCCCGAAGGGCCCGTCGCGTTACATCAGTGAAGCAGGTGCAGCCTGGATCAGAAGCGGGCGCCGATGCCGAAGCCGACGGTCCACGGATCCATCTTGGCTTCGCCGATCTTCTCGCCGCCAACCTTCACGTCCGGGCGGGCGCGCATGTAGCGGGCGTCAGCACGGGCGAACCAGGTGGAGTTGATGTTCATGTCCACGCCGACGGTGCCGATCACGCCCTTGGCATCCTTGAAGCGGATGTCGGTGTCAGCGCCGTTGCCCAGCTTCTCGTTGCTGAAGCTCGACTGGTAGTAGCCCACGCCCACGAACGGACGGAACACGTTGTCAGCCTGGCCGAAGTGGTACTGGCCGCTCAGCGCGATCGGCTGCTGCTCGACCGAGCCCAGGCGGGCGTTGTTCGGGCCCTTGAACTTGTTGTCGAACTTGTCGGCAGCGCCCCACAGTTCAACGGCCCAGTTGTCGTTGATGTAGTAGCTGAAGCTGACGGTCGGCGCCGGGCCACCATCGGTCTTCTTGACGCCGGTGATCGGATCGTTCTTCGGTTCCAGCAGCGAGATGCCGCCAACAACGGCAAAATGCTTGCCCGAAGCGGTGTCGGTGCTGCTGTCCTGGGCGAAAGCGGCCGGCGCGAAGGCGGCGGAGGTCAGCAGGGCGAGACTCAGGATACGGATGGAGCGCATGGGGGTATCTCCTAATGTTTCTTGTTTTGGGCCCCCGGTTGCGGGGCGAGCACACCGTAGTCGCCCCAACATGAATCGAATCCGACGCACGTTAAAAAATAGTTTCCCTTGTTCAGCGACTGGAGCGAAAAGCCTGTTTTCATGGGCTTTTCGGCCTTCGGCGACATTCATGCAGTTGGAGACGATGTGAGCGAAGCAACGGTGTGCATCGGCCTGCAAGCGCAGGTGAAGGCGGATTGCAGGGTGCTGCTGCTGGGTTCGATGCCCGGCGTTGCGTCATTGCAGGAGCAGCGCTACTACGCGCATCCGCGCAATCGCTTCTGGCCTGTGCTGGCCGATATCTGTGGCTTCGATGTGGCCCTGGCGTACCCGCAACGGCTGCGCGCACTGCAGGCAGCCGGTGTGGGTCTGTGGGATGTGATCGGTCAGTGCGAGCGGCGTGGCAGCCTGGATGCCGACATCGTGCGTGGCACGGAAGTACCCAATGCGCTGCCGGCATTGATCGCTTCGCTTCCTGAGCTGGAGCTGATCGGCTGCAACGGTGCGGCATCGCTGAAGGCATTCCAGCGTTGGGTGCTGCCCGGCCTGGAGGCGCCGCCAAGGCTGCTGGCGCTGCCGTCCACCAGCCCGGCCAACGCGGCCTGGTCACTGCCGCGGCTGCGCCAGGCCTGGCAGCCGGTAGCCGACGCACTGGCGACATGAAGCGGACATCGTCCGGACAATACGCTACCGACTGGTCGCGGCCGCAACCCATGAGCAACAGCGTGTCCCGGCTGCGTGAGTACTGAAAACACCTGTAACGGTTGGCGCTGGCCCCCGCTGGCCGCACAATAGACGTTTCCCTACACCAGATTGCCGGAGTTATCCCCATGGCCGAAATCAAGGAAGCACTTGTCCCCGATATCGGTGACTACAGCGATATCCCGGTAATCGAGGTGCTTGTCGCCGTCGGCGACACGGTCAAGAAGGACCAGGGCCTGGTGACGCTGGAAAGCGACAAGGCGACCATGGAAGTGCCGTCGGCCGTCGCCGGCGTGGTCAAGGAGATCAAGGTCAAGGTCGGTGACACCCTGTCCGAGGGCAAGGTCGTGGCGCTGATCGAAGTGGCTGAAGGCGAGGCGGCCAAACCGGCCGCTGCCGCCCCGGCACCGGCCAAGGCCGCAGCGCCGGCCGCTGCCACCCAGAGCACGCCGGCCCCGGCCGCAGCTGCGCCGGCCGCTCCGGCTGCCAGCGGTGGTGCGGTTGAAGCGCTGGTGCCGGATATCGGCGACTATTCCGGCATTCCGGTCATCGAAGTGCTGGTCGCCGTCGGCGACACGGTCAAGAAGGACCAGGGCCTGGTCACGCTGGAAAGCGACAAGGCCACCATGGAAGTGCCGTCGTCGGTGGCTGGCGTGGTCAAGGAACTGAAGGTCAAGGTCGGCGACACTCTGTCGCAGGGCAATGTGGTCGCCATCATCGAGGCCGAGGGCGCTGCCGCGCCGGCGCCGACCAAGGCAGCCGCTGCTGCCGCTCCGGCTGCCGCCGAGACCGCCACCAAGGTCGAGCCGGTCGCTGTGCCGGCGCAGCCGGACAAGCTGGCGGCCCGCGAGGTCGCCTCGGCCGGTACCCCGTCCAGCCCGCCGGTGCAGTTCAACGCCGATGGCGTGCTGCCGGCCAAGGTGCCGTATGCCACCCCGGCGGTGCGTGTGTTCGCCCGCGAACTGGGCGTGGACCTGCTGCAGATCAACGGCACCGAGAAGGGTGGCCGCATCACCAAGGGTGACGTGCAGAAGTTCGTCAAGGCCGCACTCAGCGGTGGCGTGCCGGCTGCCGGCGGTGCTGCTGTTGCTGCCGGTGGTGGCCTGAACCTGCTGCCGTGGCCGAAGGTCGACTTCAGCAAGTTCGGCGAGACCGAAGTCCAGCCGCTGTCGCGCATCAAGAAGATCTCCGGTGCGAACCTGGCCCGCAACTGGGCCATGATCCCGCACGTCACCCAGTTCGAACAGGCCGACATTACCGACCTGGAAGGCCTGCGCGTGGCGCTGAACAAGGAAAACGAGAAGGCCGGCATCAAGCTGACCATGCTCGCCTTCCTGATCAAGGCCAGCGCCGCGGCGCTGAAGAAGTTCCCGGAGTTCAACGCCTCGCTCGATGCCAGCGGTGAAAACCTGACCCTGAAGAAGTACTTCCACATCGGCTTTGCAGCCGACACGCCGAACGGCCTGGTCGTGCCGGTCATCCGCGACGTGGACAAGAAGGGCGTGGTGCAGATCGCGCAGGAAACCGGCGAACTGGCCAAGAAGGCGCGCGACGGTAAGCTGGGCCCGGCCGACATGAGTGGTGGTTGCTTCTCGATCAGCTCGCTGGGCGGCATCGGCGGCACCGCGTTCACCCCGATCGTCAATGCACCGGAAGTGGCCATCCTCGGCGTCTCCAAGTCGTCCATCCAGCCGGTCTGGAACGGCAAGGAGTTCGCACCGAAGCTGATGCTGCCGCTGTCGCTGAGCTACGACCACCGCGTCATCGATGGCGCGCTGGCCGCGCGCTTCACCACGTACCTGTCGCAGGTACTGGCCGACATGCGCCGCGTGCTGCTGTAAGGCACCGCTTCGCCCCCACCGTGCGGCCGCCGCCCCTGGCGCGGCCGCGTGAACAGATGCAGTGACAGCCCGCCGGCACCGCCGGGCGGGCACGAGGAAAACCCACCATGGCCACGATTGAAGTCAAGGTTCCCGACATCGGCGATTACAGCGATGTGCCGGTGATCGAAGTGTTGGTCGCCGTCGGCGACACGGTGAAGAAGGATCAGGGTCTGGTGACCCTGGAATCGGACAAGGCCACCCTGGAAGTGCCGTCCTCGGCTGCCGGCGTGGTCAAGGAAATCAAGGTCAAGCTGGGCGACACCCTGTCCGAAGGCGCCGTGGTCGTGGTGCTGGACGCCGAAGGTGCCGCCGAAGTCCCGGCCAAGGCCGCCGCGCCGGCCCCGGCAGCGGCCGCTCCGGCCAGCAAGCCGCCGGTGACCCCGTCGCACCGCGCCCCGGCTGAACCGGCTGCGCCGAAGCCGGCGCTGTCCAGCGGCAAGCCAGCCGACATCGAATGCGAAATGGTCGTGCTGGGCTCCGGCCCGGGCGGCTACACCGCCGCTTTCCGCGCTGCCGACGTCGGCCTGGATACGGTGCTGGTCGAGCGCTACGCCAGCCTAGGCGGCGTCTGCCTCAACGTGGGCTGCATTCCGTCCAAGGCGCTGCTGCACGCTGCAGCGGTCATCGACGAAGTGGCCCACGCCGGTGATTTCGGCGTCGAGTTCGGCAAGCCGACCATTACCCTGGACAAGCTGCGCGAGTACAAGGAAAAGGTCGTCAACCAGCTGACCAAGGGCCTGGCCGGCATGGCCAAGCAGCGCAAGGTCCGCAGCGTGCAGGGCGTCGGCAAATTCGTTTCGGCCAACGAGCTGGAAATCACCGCCGCTGATGGCAGCACCCAGCTGCTGCGCTTCCAGAAGTGCATCATCGCCGCCGGTTCGCAGGCGGTGAAGCTGCCGAACTTCCCGTGGGACGACAAGCGCGTGATGGACTCCACCGACGCGCTGGAGCTGGCCGAAGTGCCGGGCTCGCTGCTGGTCGTCGGCGGCGGCATCATCGGCCTGGAAATGGCCACCGTGTACAGCGCGCTGGGCAGCAAGGTCACCGTGGTCGAGTTCATGGACCAGCTGATGCCGGGCGCCGACAAGGACCTGGTCAAGCCGCTGGCCGACCGCCTGAAGAAGCAGGGCATCGACGTGCACCTGAAGACCAAGGCCTCCGGCGTCACCGCCGATGCCAAGGGCATCACCGTGACCTTCGACGCCGCCGAGGAAGGCCAGGCGCCTGCGCTGGCGCAGGGCACCTTCGATCGCGTGCTGGTGGCCGTGGGTCGCTCGCCGAACGGCAAGAAGATCGATGCCGAAAAGGCCGGCGTGCAGGTCACCGACCGTGGCTTCATCCCGGTCGATCGCCAGATGCGCACCAACGTGCCGCACATCTTTGCCATCGGCGACATCGTCGGCAACCCGATGCTGGCCCACAAGGCCACGCACGAGGGCAAGCTGGCTGCCGAAGTGGCCGCCGGCCACAAGAAGGAATGGGTGGCCCGCGTGATCCCGTCGGTGGCCTATACCAACCCGGAAATCGCCTGGGTCGGCGTGACCGAGACCGAAGCCAAGGCCAAGGGCCTGAAGGTCGGCGTGGCCAAGTTCCCGTGGGCCGCCAGTGGCCGCGCGATCGGCATCGGTCGCACCGAGGGCTTCACCAAGCTGATCTTCGACGAAGAGACCCATCGCATCATCGGTGGTGCCATCGTCGGCGTGCACGCCGGTGACCTGCTGGCCGAGATCGGCCTGGCCATCGAGATGGGTGCGGAAGCCGAGGACATCGGCCACACCATCCACGCTCACCCGACGCTGAGCGAATCGGTGGCGATGGCCTCGGAAATCTACGACGGCACGATCACCGATCTGTACATGCCGAAGAAGAAGTAAGGCGCCCGCGCCTTCGCGAACGAGAAGCCCCGGCATCTGCTGGGGTTTTTTGTTTCTCCGCTCCGGATTTTTGCGAGCGGTGGGGCCGCTGCGCGGGTGGCAGGCGTTTGGACAAATGTCCCCCGTCGTCCGCCTGCGGCGGTCGCCTCCTCCTTTGCTTTGTCCAAACGCCTGCCACCCGCGCAGCGGCTCGGCTTGCGGATAGTCGAGAGCCACAGCTTGGCCCGCCTGGATGCCTGACACGCGGGGGAAGAGGGACTTGCGTGCGAAGTAAAGGAGGAGGTGACGGCCGCAGGCCGGTGCCGGGGGACATTCGCACGCAAGCCCCTCTTCCCCCAGCGCTCGACCAACCTGCTTCTCTGCTCGACGATGCAAAGAAAAAGCGCGGCCCCGATGTTCCGGAGGCCGCGCCAGGAGAGAGAGTGTCGTGGAAGGGGCGTGGGATCAGAACACGAAGCTGACGCCGGCCACCGGGCCCTTGAATTCCTGCTTCAGGCCGATGGTGCCGTCGCTGCCCTTCTTGTCCGCGTCGAGCTTGAACCAGTCGTAGCCAGCGAACACACCGAAGTTCTTCGTGAAGCGGTAATCCACGATGGCGTTGGCGCGGCTCAGGTCGCCCTTGTAGTCATCGAAGCTGCCCCAGCGCGTGTTGAGATACTGGCCCTGCAGCGTGATCATCCACTTTTCCGACGGGGTGAAGCTCAGGCGCGCACCGACCACCGGCGCCACGCCGTCGGTCTTCTCATTGAGGAACTGGCCTTCGTAGACAGTGCCCAGATCGGCGTAGGCCTTGGTGCTGACCTTGGCGTACTCGGCACCCAGCTGCAGGCCGAGGTCGAAGGTATCGGTGTCCACCACCGAGTAGTCATAGACCAGGCTGGCGACCTGGTACTTCAGTTCACCCTTGACGAAGCTGCCGGACGGCACGTTGACGTCACCGAAGGAGATGTCCTGGCCAAGGGTCTCGCGGCGGTCCTTGTCGTACTTGAAGTAGTTGAACAGCAGGCGCTGGCGGTTGCTGATGCGGAACATGCCGTCAATGCGCGGTTCCCACTCCTTGCCACCCAGCTTGAAGTCCTCGGAGAAGCCGATGTCCTGGCCGGCGACGTTGGTCTTGCCGCGAAGGGTGTTGTCCGAGTCGATGTTCATCGCACCCAAGCGCAGGGCGAAGCGGTCGTCGCCTTCAGCGGCGTGGGCGGCAGTGGCGAACGAAGCGCCAGCGGCGAGCAGGGAGAGGGCGAGCAGGGTGGGTACGGGGCGCATCGAAGAGTCCTTGCAGTGGTTCATCAGAATGAAGACCACTGTGCCGGACAGGCCCGTCCACCATCCGTGAACGTATGGTCCACGAAGTGTGCACGGTTCAGCGCTGTCGCGACGATGCAAAAAGATGGCCCCGGAGCCGGGCTTCGGGGCCATCGTGGGACCTGCGGGGCGGAGCGTCGACGAGGTTGCTGCAGGCAGGTCGAAAGATCGGACCGGCGCATTCGGTGAAAGTTCCGCGGCCTGCGACCAAAGTTCAATACTGCGCTGCAACATCATACGGACGTCATTGTCCCCTGGGTGGCACGCAAAAATGTAACCGTTACCGCAACTTGCGGCCTCCCGGGATGAACAGGGAGCGGTTGTCTCGCAAATTGTCCCATTGCTATAATTTGGCGGCTCGATGAGGCCCCCCTGCTGTAGTCGCCTCAGCCCTCCACTTGCAACCACGCGGGACGTCCTGTGCTGAACTCCGTTGATGCGGGTCGGCGACTGATGCTGCGCGCCGCGGTCTACCCGCTGGCCGCAGTGGCTGTCCTGGCCCTGGCCTTCCTGCTGGTAGGTCCGAAATATGCCCTCGGCGCGCTGGCGTCCGGTGTGGCCATTTCGGCCGGTGGCTGGGTGGCGGCACGGATGGCCCTGGGCGGTGGGGCACTGGCCGCAGGTTCGGCGATGGCTCGCCTGATCATTGCGATCGTGGCCAAGTGGGTGGTGGTTTTCGGCGTCCTGCTGGTGGGGTTTCTGGTCTTCAAGCTGCCTGCATTGGCGCTGTTGGCCGGTATCGCCGTCGGCTTGATGTTCCAGGTCCTGGCGATGGCCAGGCGTTGACAGAATTCAATTAACTGAAGGTTCCGGACACATGGCGGGCGAGGCTCTAACCCCTACCAGCTACATCCAGCATCACCTGCACAACCTGACCGCGCCGGTCGGCAAGGGTGAGGGTATGTTCTGGCATATCCACGTCGATACCTTCCTCACCGCTGTCCTGATGGGCCTGGTGATCGTTGTCGCGTTCTGGCTGGGCACCCGCAAGGCCACCGCCGGCGTGCCGGGCAAGTGGCAGGCCTTCGTCGAGATCTGCCTGGAGTTCGTCGACCGCCAGGCCAAGGACACCTACCACGGCAAGAGCAAGCTGGTCACGCCGATCGCCATCACGATCTTCTTCTGGATCCTGTTGATGAATCTGCTGAAGATGATCCCGGCCGATTTCATCGCCAAGCCGCTGGAATGGGTGGGCGTGCACTACTGGAAGCCGGTCCCGACCGCTGACGTCAATGCCACCCTGGGCATGGCCATCAGCGTGTTCTTCCTGATGCTGTTCTTCGCGCTCAAGTCCAAGGGCCTGGGCGGCTTCATCAAGGAATTCCTGACGGCGCCGTTCGGCAAGTGGATGATGCCGTTCAACCTGATCCTCAACATCGTCGAGTGGCTGAGCAAGCCGATCTCGCTGGCGATGCGACTGTTCGGCAACATGTTCGGCGGCGAAATCGTGTTCCTGCTGATCTGGGTGCTGGGTGGTGCCGGTTTCTTCGGTGCCATTGCCGGTGGTGTGTTCGGCCTCGGCTGGATGCTGTTCCACCTGCTGGTGATCCCGCTGCAGGCCTTCATCTTCATGATGCTGTCGATCGTGTACCTGAGCCTGTCGGAAGACGCTCACTGAGTTTCAAGCTTCAACGCGTTTCAACCTTCATCCGTTTCATCACCCTTAGCAACTTAAGTTCCTGGAGATAACCATGTACTTCGCCGTCCTGACCAACTTCGCGCAGATTCAGAGCTCCACCGCCCTTGCCGTCGGCATCATGATCGGCCTGGCCGCGCTGGGCGCCGGTCTGGGTCTGGCCATCATGGCTGGTAAGTTCCTGGAGTCGGCCGCCCGCCAGCCGGAACTGATCCCGGTCCTGCAGGTCCGCATGTTCATCACCGCCGGCCTGATCGACGCCGCGTTCATCATCTCGGTCGCCGTTGGCCTGCTGCTGGCCTTCGCCAACCCGCTGTCGGCTGCCTTCGCTGGCGCCGTCACCAAGGCTCTGGCCGGCTGATACAGCGGTTTGAGACGACCGGGTGCTGATGCACCCGGTTTCGGATGAAGGCCGGATGTGCCGCTACGGCGGCGCGTCCACCCCGAAACCAGCGATCGAGCTAACCATGAATATCAATTTCACCCTTCTTGCGCAGGCGCTGGCCTTCGCTGGTCTGATCTGGATCATCGCGACCAAGATCTGGCCGCCGCTGATGAACGCGATCGAAGAGCGCCAGCAGAAGATTGCTGAAGGCCTCGCTGCTGCCGACCGCAGCCAGAAAGATCTGGCCCAGGCGCAGGAGAAGGTCAACGAAGCGCTGAAGGAAGCACGCACCAAGGCCAACGAGATCATCGATCAGGCTCACGCGCGTGCCAACCAGATCGTTGATGCTGCCCGTAACGAAGCGATCACCGAAGCCACCCGTCAGAAGGAACTGGCCCAGGCTGAAATCGACGCCGCCGCCAACCGTGCCCGTGAAGATCTGCGCAAGCAGGTGTCCGCGCTGGCCGTGACCGGTGCCGAAAAGCTGCTCAAGCGCGAAATCGACGCCAACGCCCACAAGGCGCTGCTCGACGAGCTGGCCTCGGAGATCTAAGGATGAGCCAGGCCCTCACGCTTGCCCGCCCGTACGCCCGCGCCGCGTTCGCGACCGCGCGCGACGAAGGCGCGTTCGCGCCGTGGTCGGACGCCCTGGCGTTCTCCGCCCACGTCGCCGCCGACCCGCGCGTGGCGGCCCTGCTCGCCAACCCGGAGCTGGGTCGTGACGACGCCGTCGCCCTGCTGGCGCCGGTGTCCCACGGCGAGACCTACTCGCGCTTCCTGGCCATCCTGGCCGAATCGCATCGTCTGCCGCTGCTGCCGGAGATTTCCGGCATGTTCGACGCCCTGCGCGCCGAAGCCGAGCACGTGGTCAAGGCCACCGTCACCTCGGCCGCCGAACTGTCGGCCGGTGAGCTGGACGCGATCAAGGTCGCGCTGCGCAAGCGCTTCAACCGCGAGGTCGACGTGACCACCGCGGTCGATGCCTCGCTGATCGGCGGCGCCGTGATCGACGCCGGCGACGTGGTCATCGATGGTTCGCTGAAGGGCAAGCTGGCCCGTCTGCAGACCGCGCTCGCTAACTGAATTCATTTAACGTCCGGCCCCGCTGCCGGCACTAGGACTTGACGATGGCAACCACGCTCAACCCCTCCGAAATCAGCGAACTGATCAAGAACCGCATCGAGAAGGTCAAGCTGGCCGCGGAATCGCGCAACGAAGGCACCGTGACCAGCGTGTCCGACGGCATCGTGCGCATCTTCGGTCTGGCCGACGTGATGCAGGGCGAAATGATCGAACTGCCGAACAACACCTTCGCCCTCGCCCTGAACCTGGAGCGCGACTCGGTCGGCGCCGTGGTGCTGGGTGACTACGAGCACCTGCGCGAAGGCGACGTCGCCAAGACCACCGGCCGCATCCTGGAAGTGCCGGTCGGTCCGGAACTGCTGGGCCGCGTCGTGAACGCGCTGGGCGAGCCGATCGACGGCAAGGGCCCGCTGGGCACCGACCTGACCGCTCCGGTGGAGCGCGTTGCGCCGGGCGTGATCTGGCGCAAGTCGGTCGACCAGCCGGTGCAGACCGGCTACAAGTCGGTCGACTCGATGATCCCGATCGGCCGTGGCCAGCGCGAGCTGATCATCGGTGACCGCCAGACCGGCAAGACCGCGATGGCGATCGATGCGGTGATCAACCAGAAGGGCACCGGCATCAAGTGCGTGTACGTTGCGATCGGCCAGAAGGCTTCGACCATCGCCAACATCGTGCGCAAGCTGGAAGAGAACGGCGCGCTGGCCCACACCATCGTGGTGGCCGCGACTGCTTCCGAATCGGCTGCCATGCAGTACATCAGCGCCTACTCGGGCTGCACCATGGGTGAGTACTTCATGGACCGCGGCGAAGACGCGCTGATCGTGTACGACGATCTGTCCAAGCAGGCCGTCGCCTACCGCCAGATCTCGCTGCTGCTGAAGCGCCCGCCGGGCCGTGAAGCCTACCCGGGTGACGTGTTCTACCTGCACTCCCGTCTGCTCGAGCGCGCTGCCCGCGTGTCCGAGGAATACGTCGAAAAGTTCACCGAAGGCAAGGTCACCGGCAAGACCGGTTCGCTGACCGCGCTGCCGATCATCGAAACCCAGGCCGGCGACGTGTCCGCCTTCGTTCCGACCAACGTGATCTCGATCACCGACGGCCAGATCTTCCTGGAAACCGACCTGTTCAACGCCGGCATCCGCCCGGCCGTGAACGCCGGTATCTCGGTGTCGCGCGTCGGTGGCTCGGCCCAGACCAAGATCATCAAGAAGCTGTCGGGCGGCATCCGTATCTCGCTGGCCCAGTACCGCGAGCTGGCTGCGTTCGCGCAGTTCGCCTCGGACCTGGACGAAGCCACCCGCAAGCAGCTGGAGCGTGGCCAGCGCGTCACCGAGCTGATGAAGCAGAAGCAGTACGCGCCGATGTCGATCGCCAACCAGGCGCTGTCGATCTACGCCGTCAACGAGGGTTACCTCGACGACGTGCCGGTCAACAAGCTGCTGGCGTTCGAAGAAGGCCTGCACGCCCACTTCGCCAACACCCAGGGCGAGCTGGTCAGCAAGGTCAACGCCACCGGCGGTTGGGACAACGACATCGAAGGTGCCTTCAAGAAGGGCATCGCCGAGTTCAAGACCACCGGCAGCTGGTAATCGCGGTCCTGTAGAGCGGAGCCGCTGGCTCCGCTGGACCAGATGACAAACGGTTGAACAACGCGGGGCAGCAGCCCCGCGCCACGGGAAACAAGAGATGGCAAGCGGACGCGAAATCAAAACCAAGATCAAGAGCGTGCAGAACACCCGCAAGGTGACGCGCGCCCTGGAAATGGTCTCGGCCTCCAAGATCCGCAAGGCGCAGGATCGGATGAAGACCTCGCGTCCGTACGCGCAGGCGATGAAGCAGGTGATCGGTCACCTGGCCCAGGCCAGCACCGACTACCAGCATCCGTTCCTGGTCGAGCGTGAGCAGGTCAAGCGGGTCGGCTTCATCGTGATCTCCTCCGATCGCGGCCTGGCCGGCGGCCTGAACAACAACCTGTTCCGCAAGATGCTGGGCGAAGCCAAGGCATGGCAGGACAAGGGTGCGGAAGTGGACTTGGTGACCATCGGCCAGAAGGCTTCGACCTTCTTCCGCCGCGTGAAGGTCAACATGGTCGGCAGCGTGACCCACATCGGCGACGTGCCGAAGCTGGAATCGCTGATCGGTGTGATCAAGGTCATGCTCGACGCCTTCACCGAAGGCAAGATCGACCGCGTGTACCTGGTCTACAACCGCTTCGTGAACACCATGGTGCAGAAGGCCAGCTTCGATCAGCTGCTGCCGCTGCCGCCGGCTGAGAAGCAGGTCGCTCACCACGACTGGGATTACCTGTACGAACCCGATGCCGCGACCGTGCTCGAGCACGTGATGACGCGTTACATCGAGTCGCTGGTGTACCAGGCACTGCTGGAAAACGTCGCCTCCGAGCATGCGGCACGCATGGTTGCGATGAAGGCGGCGAGCGACAACGCCAACAAGCTGATCGGCACCCTGCAGCTCGTCTACAACAAGGCGCGCCAGGCAGCGATCACCCAGGAAATCTCCGAAATCGTCGGCGGCGCGGCAGCAGTCTGACCGCGTTCGTTCAAAGCACACATTAGAGGATGCAGCAATGAGTCAGGGCAAGATCGTTCAGATCATCGGCGCGGTCGTCGACGTCGAATTCCCGCGTGAATCGGTGCCGAAGGTGTACGACGCACTGAAGGTGGAAAACACCGAGATCACCCTCGAAGTCCAGCAGCAGCTGGGCGACGGCGTGGTGCGTACCATCGCCCTCGGTTCCACCGACGGCCTGAAGCGCAACCTGGTTGCCGTCAACACCGGCCGTGGCATCTCGGTGCCGGTCGGCGCTGGCACCCTGGGCCGCATCATGGACGTGCTCGGCCGTCCGATCGACGAAGCCGGCCCGGTGGCCGCCAGCGACAGCTGGGAAATCCACCGTGCGGCCCCGTCGTACGAAGACCAGTCCCCGGCCACCGAACTGCTGGAAACCGGCATCAAGGTCATCGACCTGATGTGCCCGTTCGCCAAGGGCGGCAAGGTCGGCCTGTTCGGCGGCGCCGGCGTCGGCAAGACCGTCAACATGATGGAGCTGATCAACAACATCGCCAAGGCGCACAGCGGACTGTCCGTGTTCGCCGGCGTGGGTGAGCGTACCCGTGAGGGCAACGACTTCTACCACGAAATGAAGGACTCCAACGTCCTCGACAAGGTGGCGATGGTGTACGGCCAGATGAACGAGCCGCCGGGCAACCGTCTGCGCGTCGCCCTGACCGGCCTGACCATGGCCGAGTACTTCCGCGACGAGAAGGACGAAAACGGCAAGGGCAAGGACGTCCTGCTGTTCGTCGACAACATCTACCGTTACACCCTGGCCGGTACCGAAGTGTCGGCACTGCTGGGCCGTATGCCGTCCGCCGTGGGTTACCAGCCGACCCTGGCCGAGGAAATGGGCGTCCTGCAGGAGCGCATCACCTCGACCAAGAACGGTTCGATCACCTCGATCCAGGCCGTCTACGTTCCCGCGGACGACCTGACCGACCCGTCGCCGGCGACCACCTTCGCCCACCTGGACTCGACCGTCACCCTGTCGCGTTCGATCGCCTCGCTGGGTATCTACCCGGCCGTCGATCCGCTGGATTCCACCAGCCGCCAGATGGACCCGCTGGTCATCGGCCACGAGCACTACGACACCGCCCAGCGCGTCCAGCAGACCCTGCAGAAGTACAAGGAACTGAAGGACATCATCGCGATCCTGGGCATGGACGAGCTGTCCGAAGAGGACAAGCAGGCCGTGTCGCGCGCCCGTAAGATTGAGCGCTTCTTCAGCCAGCCGTTCCACGTGGCCGAAGTGTTCACCGGTTCGCCGGGCAAGTACGTGCCGCTGAAGGACACCATCCGTGGCTTCAAGGCCATCGTCGATGGCGAGTACGACCACCTGCCGGAGCAGGCGTTCTACATGGTCGGCGGCATCGAAGAAGCGGTCGAGAAGGCCAAGAAGATGGCCGAGAAGGCCTGATCCGGGACGGGCGGGAGCGATCCTGCCCGACCTGACGCCGGCGCCGGGCAACCGCCCGCGCCGGTGGACTCCCACGGTGGCATTGCGCCGCCGCGAACAGCGAAGAGATTTGCATGAGCACGATCCGTTGCGACATCGTCAGCGCCGAGCAGGAAATCTTCCGTGGCGAAGCGACCCTGGTCGTGGCCACCGGTGAGCTGGGCGAACTGGGCATCGCGCCCAAGCACGCGCCGCTGATCACCCGCCTGAAGCCGGGCAAGGTGGTGGTGACCACGCCGAACGGCGAGCAGCTGGATTTCGCCATTTCCGGCGGCATCCTGGAAGTGCAGCCGCAGGTGGTGACCGTGCTGGCCGACACCGCGATCCGCGCGCAGGACATCGACGAAGCCTCTGTCCGCAAGGCCAAGGAAGAAGCCGAGCGCATCCTGGCCAACCGCGGCGAGGCGATGGAAGTGGCTGAAGCCCAGCAGAAGCTGGCCGAAGCCGTCGTCCAGCTGCAGGCGCTGGAGCGCCTGCGCAAGAACCTCAAGCACTGAGGTTTCTCGCGCTGCATCCACGAGAACGCCGGCCCTGTGCCGGCGTTTTTGTTTGTGCGGGGTAGAGTGTCGGCTGGGTAGAGTCGACTATCGCGCGCAGCGCGGGATTTCCGCATTCTGATGGAAGAGCAGTCGACCAACAGTCGACTCTACCGATCCCGATCCCGATCCCGATCCCAGCGCCGTATCAGCGGTAGACCACGCAGCGCATCAGCAGGAAGGAAACGCACGCCAGCCCGCCTTCCACCAGCGGCTTGGCCAGCCAGGTGTACTGCAGGCCCAGCGCGTGGTCGACCAGGCTCACCAGCAACGTGCTTGTCGCGGTCAGCAGCAGCCACAGCCCGAAGAAGCGTGAAAATCGACGCCAGCCAAGGCGCGCATCACCTGCATTGGCAAAGGTGTAACGGCCGTTGAGCCAGAAGCCCAGCAGCATCCCGGCCAGGCGACCGGCAATGTTGGCAGGCACCACCGGCAGGCCCAGCGCGGTCGCGGTGACGAACACCAGCCAGTCGAGCAGCAGCTGCACGAGCCCGATGATGAGATAGGTGCTTCCCTGGCGGACGAGGCCCATCAGTGCGGTGAAGGAGGTGGGATGCACATGTTAACGGCCCACGCTCTAGAATCATCGGCAACGAACCACGGACTGCCGTTTCCATGACCCAACCCCTGCACGTCATCATCCTCGCCGCTGGCGCGGGCAAGCGCATGAAGTCGGTGCTGCCGAAGGTGCTGCAGCCGATCGCCGGCCAGCCGATGCTGGCACACGTGATCGCGGCCGCCCGCGAACTGGAACCGGCGGCGATCCACGTGGTCTACGGCCATGGTGGTGAAGCGGTGCGCCAGTACTTCGCCGACCAGCCCGACCTGCAATGGGCTGAACAGGCACGGCAGCTGGGCACCGGCCATGCGGTGGCCCAGGCGATGCCGCAGGTGCCTGACGCCGCGCAGGTGCTGGTGCTGTACGGCGACGTGCCGCTGATCCGCGCGCAGACCCTGCGCGACCTGCTGGCGCAGCCGGGTCGCCTGGCGGTGCTGGTCGCCGATGTCGATGACCCGACCGGTTACGGCCGCGTGCTGCGCGATGCCGAAGGCAAGGTGGGCTCCATTGTCGAGCAGAAGGACGCTACCGATGACCAGCTGCGTGTGCGCACGATCAACACCGGCATCATTGCCGCCGAGTCGACCGCGCTGCGGCGCTGGCTGTCGCAGTTGTCCAACAGCAACGCGCAGGGCGAGTACTACCTGACCGACGTGTTCGCCTTTGCCGCGCACGAGTACACCCCGGCCGAAATGGCACTGGTGGCCGACGCGCAGGAAGCCGAAGGGGCAAACGATCCCTGGCAGCTTTCGCAGCTGGAGCGTGCCTGGCAGCGCCGCGCGGTACGGGCCCTGTGCGCGCAGGGCGCGCGCGTACGCGATCCGGCACGTCTCGATATCCGTGGCACTGTCACCGTGGGCAGTGACGTGCTGATCGATGTCGATGTCGTTCTCGAAGGCAATATCGTGCTGGGCGATGGCGTGACCATCGGTCCATTCAACCGCCTGAAGGACGTTGCTCTCGGTCCGGGC
Source organism: Stenotrophomonas genospecies 3 (assembly GCF_054473855.1). Taxonomy (NCBI): domain Bacteria; kingdom Pseudomonadati; phylum Pseudomonadota; class Gammaproteobacteria; order Lysobacterales; family Lysobacteraceae; genus Stenotrophomonas; species Stenotrophomonas genospecies 3. Next base: position 355,756 of record NZ_JBTMUR010000001.1, on the reverse strand, counting down.
ACCGAAGTACGTGCGCACTGTGATCTGGAAGGCGTGGTCACCGAAGGCGCAGCACTGGTCGGTCCGTTCGCGCGCCTGCGCCCGGGTACCGTGCTGGCCGATGGCGTGCACGTCGGCAACTTCGTCGAGACCAAGAAGGTCACCCTCGGTGTTGGCAGCAAGGCCAACCATCTGACCTACCTGGGCGATGCGGTGATCGGCAGCAGGGTAAACATCGGTGCCGGCACCATCACCTGCAACTACGACGGCGTGAACAAGTCGACCACCACCATCGGCGACAACGCCTTCATTGGTTCCAACAGTTCGCTGGTAGCACCGGTGACCATTGGCGACAGTGCGACGATTGCCGCCGGTTCGGTCATCACCCGCGACGCCCCGGATGGCAAGCTGACACTGGCACGTGCACGACAGGAAACCATCGATGGCTGGAAGCGCCCGCTCAAGAAGTCCTGAGCCACGCATCCCGCATGCCGACGAACTCGGCATGCTGCCGGCAATTGAACAACGTGCCGGTGAACTGCTGAAGGGTCACCAGGCCTACCCGGTGTTTGCCGGGCATGGTCTGGACCTGCCGACGCTGCAGGATGGCCTTCAACGTGGCCAGTTGTGGGTGGTGGATGCGGCTGACGGTGGTATCGCGGGTTACCTGCTGGCCGGTGAACTCTGCGGTGAATTCCATGTGCTGCAGATGGACGTGGATCCCGCACACGCGCGGCGTGGCCACGGCCGCGCTTTGCTGCGCCATTCCTTGGCGCAGGCGAGGGCGGGAGGCTACGCGGCCGCGGTGCTGACCACGCTGTCCGATGTGCCGTGGAATGCGGCCTTCTATGCCAGCGAAGGATTCAACGTAGTGCCCGAGGCGCAGTGGAACGATGGCCTGCGCGCGGTGATGGCCGAAGAGGCTGCGCTCGGGTTCCCGATGCACCTGCGGGTGGCGATGCGGCAGGTTTGGTAGGTGCCGACCTTGGTCGACACATCCGCGCATGGCGTGGACCTACCCGCTCAACCCACCGGCAACAGGATCGACACGCACAACCCGCCATCGCCGCGATTCTGCAGTGATACCCGGCCGCCATGCGCTTCCACGATCTCGCGGGTCAAGGCCAAGCCCAGCCCGGTGCCATTGCGCTTGGTCGAATAGAACGGCATCAGCGCATTCTGCAGCACCTGCTCGTTCATGCCCTTGCCGCGATCCAGTACGTCCAGGCGCAGCCACTGCGGCAGCCGCGTGAGTTGCACCTGTACGTCGTCGTTGGGCGGTTCTGCTTCGGCGCAGGCTTCGTGCGCGTTCTTCAACAGGTTCAGCAGTGCCTGCCCGAACTGGGCGATGTCGATGCGGCTGCTCAGTTCCTCGTCCGGCTCACGTTCCATGCCGAATGGGATCTGCTGGCGCAGGCTGGACAGGAAGGGGGCCCAGTGCACGGTCTGCAACTGCGGTTGCGGCAGCTTGGCAAAGCGCGCATAGCCACGGATGAAGCCTTCCAGGTGGCGTGCGCGATCCTCGATGGTGGTGAAGATCTCCGGCAGCCGGTCAAAGCGCTCACGCTGCACCAGCACACCGCCGGAATGGGCGAGCGATGCGATCGGCGCCAGCGAGTTGTTGAGCTCGTGGCTGATCACCCGGATCACCTTCTTCCAGGTCTGCACTTCCTGGCGCCGCAGCTCGGCGGTCAGCAGACGCACCAGCAGCAGGTCATGCGGTCGGCCGTTGAGCTGGAAGGCGCGCCGCGACAGGTGGTAGACCTGCTCGTCGTCCTCGTCGCCATCCTCTCCCTCGGCATGCACCGCGAACAGGCTGTCGCCACCGCGGGCGATGGCATCGCGCAGCTCCACCGGCACCTGTTCCAGCACGTCCTCCAGGCGCTGGCCTTCCAGCTTCCAGCCGCCATGCAGCAGCTTGCGCGCAGCCAGATTGGAGAACACCACGCGGGCGATGCCATCACCGCCCGAGGCGATCAGCAGCATCGCCACCGGCGTGTTCTGCACCATCGTGTCCAGCAGAAGTTCGCGTTGCACCAGGCCCTGCCGCTGTGCACGCAGCACATCGCCCAGTTCGCGGTGTGCCTGCACCAGGTCGCCGAGCTCGTCATTGCCGGGCCAGTGCACGCCGAAGTTGTATTCGCCGTCGCGATAGCTGCTGGTGGTGCCCGCCAGGGCCCGCATCAGTGACCGCACCGGGGCGGTAGCGCGACGCAGGGTCCACCACATCAGCGACAGCAGGATCAACGCCGACACCGTGGTCACCACCCAGCCATGGTCCATCCAGTAGGCCAGCAGCCACGGCAACGCGGCGGCCAGCGCCAGCACCGGCAGCAGGCGCAGGAACAGGCGGAAAGTGAACGAGCGCCGTTTCATTCGCGCGGGATACCGTGGCGGTCCATGCGCCGGTACAGCGCCTGGCGGCTCAGGCCGAGTTCGGCGGCGGCCTGGGCGATGACGCCATGGTTGCGCGCCAGTACCTCCTCGATGCGCGCGCGGTCGGGGTCATTGCCCGCACTGGGGGCCGGGCGCGGAGCGGCGGCTGCGCGCGGCAGGTTGAGATCGGCCACTTCGATGCGGTTGCCGGTGGCCAGCAGTTCGGCGCGCTGGATCACGTTGCGCAGTTCGCGCACGTTGCCTGGCCACGGGTGCCGCTGCAGGGCGGCGGTGGCGGCGCTGGACAGGGGCTTGCCAGCTGTCAGGAAGCGCTCGGCCAGCGGCACGATGTCGCCCGGGCGATCGGCCAGCGGTGGCAGCACCAGTTCCACCGTGTTGAGGCGGTAATAGAGGTCTTCGCGGAAGGTGCCGTCGCGGATCATCGCCGGCAGGTCGGCATTGGTCGCGCTGACCACGCGGACCTTGACCTGGCGTTCGCGGTTGGAGCCCAGGCGCTCGAAGCGGCCGGTTTCCAGCACACGCAGCAGCTTCATCTGCCCGCCCAGCGACAGGTTGCCGATCTCATCCAGGAACAGGGTGCCACCATCGGCGGCCTCGAACTTGCCTTCGCGCGCCTTGTTGGCGCCGGTATACGCACCGGCCTCGGCACCGAACAGTTCGGCCTCGATCAGTTCCGAAGGCAGCGCGCCACAGTTGACCGCCACGAATGGACCCTTGGCCACCAGGGAATTGGCCTGGATGATCTGCGCGATCTTCTCCTTGCCGGCACCGTTCGCGCCGGTGATCAGTACCGGCAGTTCCGAGCGTGCGACCTGGCAGGCGAGAGCGATGACGCGCTCGCTGGCGGGGTCGGCGAAGACCGCGCCGCACAGGTCGTACTTCTCTTCCAGCGCATTGCGCTGGCGCAGTTCACGGCTGCGGCGCCGGTCCAGTTCGCGGCGCGCCTCGGACAGTTCCAGCAGGTTGTTGACCGTGGTCATCAGCTTGCGGTCGTCCCAGGGCTTGGCCAGGTAGTCGGCCGCACCGGCCTTGACCAGATCCACCGCGCTGCTGAGGTGGGTCCAGGCCGTCAGCAGGATCACCGGCAGATCGGGATGGCGCGCGCGGATCTGCGCGAACAGGGCCTCGCCTTCTTCGCCGGAGGTGGTGTCCTCGCTGAAGTTCATGTCCTGGATCACCAGGTCGACCGGCTGCGACTCCAGCAGGGCCAGCCCTTCGGACGGGCTCTGCGCCTGCAGGGTGTCGATGTCGTGCAGGGAGAACAGCACGTCCAGCGCGGTACCCACGCTGGCGTTGTCGTCGATGATCAGGATCGCAGGCATCAAGCGGTTCTGCAGAAAGGGATGGGCGGCGCCGTTGGAGCCGTTCGTGTCCACGCACCGGGAGAGCCCGGCGCCACCCATCAAGCATAGCCAAACCCGTGGCTGTGCAGGAGCGGCCCTCGCTCAGCGCCGGGGAGGCACCGGGGGCCGTGGCGGCGCGGGTGGCGGCGGCACCTCCAGCGCCTGGCGCCAGGCTGCGGCGTCGACCGCCACCGTCAGTTCGCGCTTGTCGCGGCGCAGCAACAGATAGGCGGTGGCTGCGTTGGAATGACGCAGGGCCTCGGCAAGGTGTTCGACCCGGCGCACCGCCGTGTCGTCCACGCGCAGGATGCGATCGCCACTGCGCACGCCGAAGCGCATTTCCGGGCTGGCGGCCTCCACGCGCACCTGGCCCTCCGTTGAGCGCAAGGACAACCGCGCGGCATCCTGGCGCCACTCCAGTGTCTGCGCACTGCCACCGCCGGCCAGCGCCGGCAATGGCAGGAGCAGCATCAGGCACATCGCGCGGGCACGCATCTCACGCGCCCCGCGTGGCGACCGCAGGCGGCACCGCTGCCGCACGTCGCGCCGGCCCGAACACGGCGATCTGGCCCAGCACCCACAGCAGCAGTGCACCCAGCGGCAGGTAGTACAGCGGCATGCGCGGCAGCTCGTACAGGTTCATCAGCGCCAGGTTGATGGCGTAGGCCGCCAGCATGCCCAGCACGATGCCCAGCGTGGCCAGCAGGAAGTTCTCGGTCTGGAAGTAGCGCAGGATCTGCCCGCGGGTCGCGCCCAGCGCACGGCGGATGCCGATCTGCTTGCTGCGCTGCTGCACCCAGAAGCTGGCCAGGCCGATGATGCCCAGCGCGGTGACCACCAGCAGCGAGATGCTGACGGTGATCAGCAGGCCGACCATCGCGCGGTCGTTCTTGAAGAAGTCCTTGCGCTGGTCTTCATAGGTCAGCTTGTCGCGCATCAGCCGGTTGGGGTCGTTGCGTTCCAGCGCGGCGGCACCGGCATCGAGTACTTCCTTGCGGCGTTCCGGCGAAGTGCGCAGCACATACGTGCCACCTTCGTCGAAGGTGCGCCGCATGGGCAGCAGCATCGAGTTGGTCCAGTTGTCATTCCAGCCGTTGGGCGTGCTGAGCGTGTCGACGATGCCGACCACATGCAGCGGCTGCTTGCCCATGTAGTAGGTCTTGCCCAGCGCACTGCCATTGGGTTCCATCTTGGCGGCGGTGGCCTGGGTGAGGATGACCGGGATCGCGTTCTCCTTTGCGCCGCCCTTGCTGGCGTCTTCGAAGTTCTGGTACTCGTCGGGCAGGAAATCGCGGCCTGCGATCAGGTTGATGCCCATCGTGGCCAGCCCGTTCTCGGACAGGGTGTACATCGAGGCGTTGGTGGTCGGCCGTTCCTGGTCGATCACACGCGAAATGCTGCTGCTGGAGGAGCCGTTGCGGAAGGGGACCTGGTTGATGATGGTGACGTTGCTGACGCCGGGAATCGCGCGCAGCGATGCCAGGTCCTCGCGGGTGCGGGCCATGGCGTCGGTCTGCTTGCCGATGCCGCTGACGCGCAGCATGACCAGTTCGCTCTCGGCGATGCCGCTGGGCATGCTGATCTTCTCCACGCGCTGGCTGACCAGGAACAGCGCGTTGCAGACGATGGCGCAGGTCAGTGCGACTTCCAGCACGATCAGGGCAGCGGCGGTCTTGTGCCGGCGCAGCGTGCTGAGGATGGGGCGGATGTCCATGGGAGTCCTCGTTCGGGTGCTTACTGCGACTTGAGCTGGATGGCCGGGGTGACCTGCATGGCGCGCCAGGCGGGCAGGAACCCGGCGGCAAGACTGGCGAGCAGGGTCAGGCCCAGCGCGAGCAGCAGCATGTTGCCGTCCAGGTGGGCCAGCTTTGCGTATTCCACCGGTTGCTGGCGCACCGCGAACAGGCCAAGCAGGGCCAGGCCGATACCCAGCACGCCACCGACCACGCCGACCGCACCGGCTTCCACCAGGCACTGCAGGAAGATCTGGCGACGGCTGGCACCGAGGGCGCGGCGCACGCCGATCTCACCACTGCGGCGCAGGAACTTGGCCAGCAGCAGGCCCACCGTGTTGACCAGGCAGACACCCAGGAAGCCCAGCGCCAGCCACAGCTGCAGGCGCACATCGCTGGGGACTGCGCCATTGAAGTCCAGCCATTCCATCACGGTGCGCAGGCGCACGTTCGGCGGATGTTTGAAGCGGCCGGCCTCGCGCTGCTGGGTCGAATAGTTCTCCAGGTAGCGGCGGTAGTCGGCGGCCTTGGCCGGGTCCATCTCCACCCAGTACTGCAGCCACGCGCACGGTGCGTTGAGCGAGTAGCTGTTGCCATCGGGATTCTCGCCGAAGCAGTTCATGTTGCCGTTGTTGCCCAGCTTCAGGTCGAAGGAGGTGGAGATCGGCAGCAGCAGGTCCTCGTTTTTGCCGTAGCTGCCCGTGGTCAGGTCGTAGAAGTGCGGCTCCGGACTCCATTCCTTCATCACGCCGACGATGCGGTAGCTCTGCCCTTCCATGCGCAGGTCGCGGCCCACGCTGTTGGCGCCCTGGTACAGCTTGTCATTGAGCGCCTTGGAGATGACCACCACGCGTGCACGGCCTTCATCGTCCTCGCGCGTCCAGGGGCGGCCGTACTGCATGGGCACCTCGAACATCGGGAAGAAGTCGGCCGAGGTCCAGCGGGTGTCGATGCTGAAGGGCTTGAGAGTGCTGTTGTCCGGTTCGATGGTACCGCCGCCGCCGCTCATCAGTGCCTGGCGCTCGCCTTTGGCCTCGCGCAGCAGGGCTTCACCGTCGAAGCGGGTCAGCTGGGTTTCCGGTTCCTCGCCAGCGACATAGGCGCCGGTCGCGGCATCAAGCTGCACATAGAACAGGCGGTCACTCTTGCCGGGGATCGGGTCACCGGACAGCACATGGAACACCGTCAGCGTGGTCATCGAGGCGCCGATGCCTAGCGCGATAGCAATCACCATCAACGCGGTCAGTACCTTGTTGCGGCGGAAGCTGCGCACCGCCAATCGGGCGTAGTAGGCGAACATGGTCGGGCCCTCACTCGTTGACGGCGACGATGTGGCGCGGCGGGGTGGCCAGCACCGGCTCGCGCACCAGGTCGGTCACCTGGCCATCGACGATGTGCACGTTGCGCTGCGCGCGCGCGGCCAGTTCCGGATCGTGGGTGACCATCACGATGGTGGTGCCGGCAGCGTTGATCTCCTCCAGCAGTTCCATCACGCCGCGGGCCATCTGTGTGTCCAGGTTGCCGGTCGGTTCGTCGGCCAGCAGCAGGCGCGGGCTGCCGGCCAGCGCACGCGCGATGGCCGCGCGCTGCTGCTGGCCACCCGACAGTTCATTCGGATAATGCTTCATGCGCGAGCCGAGGCCGACCTGGCTCAGCGCCTTCTCGATACGTTCGCGGCGCTCGTTGGCGCTCATCTTCCGATAGCGCAGCGGCACGTCGACGTTGTCGAACAGGTTCAGGTCGGGGATCAGGTTGAAGCCCTGGAAGATGAAACCGATCTTCTGGTTGCGCAGGCGGCTGCGGGCATCATCGCCCAGCGTGCTCACGTCCTGGCCGTCAAGCATGTAGGTGCCGCTGGTGAAGGTTTCCAGCAGGCCGGCGATATTGAGGAAGGTGGTCTTGCCGGAGCCTGACGGGCCGGTGACGGCGACGAACTCACCTTCCTTGACCTGCAGTTCCAGCGAGCGCAGTGCGTGGGTTTCCACCTGTTCGGTGCGGAAGACCTTGGCGACCGAACGCATTTCGAGCATGTACATGGGGTGTCCTCTCTCCAGGATTCAGGTATCAGGTATCAGTTGACGGAGACGCGTTCGGCGTCCTTGAACAGGTCGCTGCCAGAGACCACGATGCGGTCGCCCGGCTGCACACCCGACTTGATTTCCACTTCGCCCAGGCTGCTGACGCCCAGTTCCACCGGACGCCGCACTGCGGTGCGGCCATCCATCACGTAGGCGATGCCGTTGCCCTGTTCGACGAACGGGCCGCGCTCGACCTTCAGCACGTCCTTGCGGGTGTCGAGCAGCACGCGCACCGACATCCGCTGGCTCTGGCGCAGGCCTTCCGGCTGCGCGCTGGCGAAGCGCACGCGGGCGTTGACCTCGCCGTTGACCACTTCCGGCGACACCGCACTGATCTCGCCCGGGAACGGCTTGCCGTTGCCGCCGGTCAGCTGCGCCGGCATGCCGATCGCCAGGTCGCGAGCGAAGCTCTCCGGCACCTTGATCTCGACCTCGAACTTGGACAGGTCGACCACGCCCAGCACGGGCGCATTGGCGGCCAGGTTGGTGGACTGGACGGCCTGCACCTGGCCGACCTGGCCGTCGAACGGTGCGCGCAGGGTCAGCGCGTCCACCTGGCGCTGCACCTCGGCCACCACCGCCTTCTGGCGGTCGGCCAGCAGGCGCTTGTTGCGGGCGTCCAGGTCCGCGCCCTGGCTCTGCAGGCGGGCATCGGTGGTGGCGTTGGCCAGGGTGATATCGGCCTTCTTCAGCGAGTCCTTGGCCTTGGCCAGATCGATCTGCGGTACTGCACCGCCGTCGTAACCGCGCTGGTAGCGCTGCAGGTCGCGGTCGGCGGCCTGGCGCTCGATGGTGGCCTGGTCGGTTTCCTTGCGCGACTTGGCGCGGGCCAGGGTGGCGTCCAGCGCGGCGCGGCTGGCCTCGGCTTCCAGGCCGGCCAGGGTGGCCTGCTCCTGGGCCAGCTTGCTGCGCAGTTCCGGGCTGTCGATGACCGCCAGCTCCTGGTCCTTCTTGACCACGTCACCGGCAACGACTTTCAGGTCCACGGTACCGGCCGAGATGGCGTACAGGATCGGGCTGTTGGCGGCGATCACGCGGCCGTCGGCGGCGATGTCGCGGACCAGGTCACCGCGCTTCACTTCGGCGATGCGCACGCGGCTGCTGTCGTAGGAGCGGCTGGCGTTGGACCAGGCGTACACGGCCCAGCCGATGCCGGCCAGCAGCGCGATGGCGCCCAGTGCCGGCCAGCGGTAACGCTGCCAGTTGGCTCGGGTGGTGCCGGCCGGGGCGGAGGAAACGATCTGGTCCTGTGCGGAGGTGTCGCGGATCATCGGGTGCGTGCCTGACGGTGGTAGTGGGTACCAAGCACGTAGCGTGCCAACTTTATTTCCTTGTGGGTCAATGGGTTGGGAGGCACCCTGAAGTGTCCGGGTGTCCGCGGACACCTTTCCGGACACTTTCATTAAGCGGACAGGAGGGGGAGCGCGGGCCCGCAGGCTAGAATGCGGCGATCGTCTTCAAGGAAACGCGTGACATGTGTGGAATCGTGGGTGCGATCGCTGATCGCGACGTAGTGCCGGTGCTGATCGAAGGCCTGAAGCGCCTTGAGTACCGTGGTTACGATTCCTCGGGCATCGCGGTGATCGACCATGCCGAACGGCCGGATGTGCGCCGCGTGCGTCGTACCGGCCGTGTGTCGGAAATGGCCACTGCGGCCGAGGCCGAGGGCTTCAATGCAGTGCTGGGCATCGGCCACACCCGCTGGGCCACCCACGGTGGTGTCACCGAGGCCAACGCGCATCCGCACATCAGCCACGGCGTGGCACTGGTGCACAACGGCATCATTGAAAATCACGAGGAGCAGCGCGAGAAGCTGCGTGCCCTGGGTTACACCTTCGAGTCGCAGACCGACACCGAAGTCATCGCGCACCTGATCCATCACCACCTGAAGGACGGCGACGACCTGCTGGTGGCGCTGCAGCACACGGTGAAGGAGCTGACCGGCGCCTACGCGCTGGCCGTGGTCAGCCGCGCCGAGCCGGAACGCTTCGTGTGCGCGCGCATGGGCTGCCCGCTGCTGATCGGCCTGGGTGAGGGCGAGAACTTCGTGGCGTCCGACGTTTCGGCGGTGATCTCGGCCACCCGCAAGGTGATCTTCCTGGAAGAGGGCGACACCGCCGAAATCCGCCGCGACGGCGTGCGCATCTTCGATGAGCATGACCAGCCGATCGAGCGCGAGGTGCACCTGTCCGACGTATCGCTGGCATCGCTGGAGCTGGGCCCGTACCGCCACTTCATGCAGAAGGAAATCCACGAGCAGCCGCGCGCGCTGGGCGACACCATCGAGGCAGCGATCGACGCCGGTGGTTTCCCGGCCGAACTGTTCGGCAAGAATGCCGAGGCCGTGCTGTCAGGCATCGAAGGCGTGCAGATCATCGCCTGCGGCACCAGCTATTACGCCGGCCTGACCGCGCGCTACTGGATCGAAGCCATTGCCGGCCTGCCGTGCAGCGTGGAGATTGCCAGCGAGTACCGCTACCGCGCCGCCTATGCCAACCCGAAGCACCTGATCGTCACCATCTCCCAGTCCGGCGAAACGCTGGATACGATGGAAGCGCTGAAGTACGCCAAGTCGCTGGGCCACAAGCACACGCTGTCGATCTGCAACGTGCCGGAAAGCGCGATTCCGCGCGCCAGCGAGCTTGTCTGCTACACCCGTGCCGGCGCCGAGATCGGCGTGGCGTCGACCAAGGCCTTCACCACCCAGCTGGCCGCACTGTTCCAGCTGACCGTGGTGCTGGGCAAGCTGCATGGCCGCATCGACGCGGCGCAGGAAGCGGACTACCTGGAGCAGCTGCGCTTCCTGCCGGGCAGCGTGCAGCACGCGCTGAACATGGAGCCGCAGATCGCCGCCTGGGCCGAGCGTTTCGCGCGCAAGAGCAGTGCGCTGTTCCTGGGTCGTGGCCTGCATTACCCGATCGCGCTGGAAGGCGCGCTCAAGCTCAAGGAAATCTCCTACATCCACGCCGAGGCCTATCCGGCGGGCGAGCTGAAGCATGGCCCGCTGGCGCTGGTGGACGAGGACATGCCGGTAGTGGTGATCGCGCCCAACGACAGCCTGCTGGAGAAGGTGAAGTCGAATATGCAGGAAGTGCGCGCGCGCGGCGGCGAGCTGTTCGTGTTCGCCGACCATGACAGCAACTTCAACGAGTCCGAAGGCGTGCATGTGATCCGCACGCCGCGCCATGCCGGCGTGCTCAGCCCGATCGTGCACACCATCCCGGTGCAGCTGCTGGCGTACCACACCGCACTGGCACGTGGCACCGACGTGGACAAGCCACGCAACCTGGCCAAGAGCGTGACGGTGGAGTAACTCCGCCGGAACCGCTGGAAGCTGCATGCGAAAGGGGCCCCACGTGGGCCCCTTTCGTTTGCGCCGGTGGTCGTGCCAAGTGGGACAGCCGCCGGGTGTTCTGTCCGCTGTCGGCAGCAGGCAATCAATCTTTAATGCGCGACATCGCCTGTATTCAGCGGCGGTTTCAGCCGCGGTGCCATCCTCTGGATCGTCAGTTGGTTCCTACGACGAACTGTCCTATCGATGCCGGTAGTGACCGATGGTCGCAGTCGTAGAATCGATTTGACCGAGGGCCGGGTTGAGCGGTTGAACCCACCTCGTTCGCGTTGCAGCACGTCGTCTGCCGATCCATTTCCACCGGCAGCCGGGTGCGCCAGACGTGCGCTGAAAGGTCTGTTCCCGGGGAGGGGGCGTATCGGAAGAGCACACTTTTTGACTTAGTGACCTGCACCAGGAAACAAGAATGAACGTCCGCGAACTCCTGCAATCCAAGAAAGAAGCTGTCATCACCATCGACGCCGAAGACACCATCGGTGCCGCCGCCCACAAGATGAGCGCGAACAAGATCGCTGCGCTGGTGGTGATGAAGGACGATGCCCCGGTCGGCATCATTTCCGAGAAGGACATCGTGCGCACCCTGGCCGACGACGGCCCGCAGGCCGGCCGCCGGGTGATTTCCAGCCTGCCGTCCACCGGCCTGGAAGGCATTGCGCCGGAAGCGACCCTGAAGCAGGCCATGTCGCTGATGACATACTCGCGGCGCCGTCATCTGATGGTCACCGAAGGCACCCTGCTGGTGGGCATCCTCAGCCTGGGCGACATCGTGAAGAACCTGCTGGGCGAGCTGGAGCTGGAAAAGGCCGTGCTGCAGGACATCTACATGGCCGCCCACTGAGGGCTGGACCCTTGGATGCAGAGAAGCCGGGCATTGCCCGGCTTCTTCGTTCACGGCTTCGGTGATATCAGAAAGTGACCTTCACCGAATCGGCGCTGTAGTTCGCCGGACCGTGATAGACCACTTCGATGTTGTTGCCATCCGGATCGAGCACAAAGGCGCCGTAGTAGCCGGGATGGTAGGGGCGCTCGCCGGGTGCGCCGTTGTCCTTGCCTCCGGCGGCGATGGCCGCAGTGTGGAAGGCATCGACGGTGGCGCTGTCGCGTGCCTGGAACGCCAGATGGTGGCGCCCGGTGAGCTGGCCGGCGGCGGCCTCGCTGGTGGCGCTGGAAATGAACAGCTCATCGGCCCAGAAGTAATCCTCGCCTTCGCCGGCGATCGGGATGCCGATCGTGTCGAACACCGCCTGGTAGAAGCGGCGGCTGGCGGTGAGGTCGCGTACGACCAGCTGGATGTGGTCGATCAGTCGTCCGCGGTGCAGTTCCATCGTTTCCATACGAACCTCGCAAAAAAGGGGACGGAGGGGATTAAGTCACTTCCAGCCAATAGTGCCAGAAACGACTTAATCCCCTCCGTCCCCTTTTGTCAGTTGGCGATGATCTCGACCCAGTAGCCGTCCGGGTCCTTGATGAAGGCCAGGTTCTTCATGCGGCCGTCGGTCAGGCGCTTCTGGAAGGTCACGCCCAGGTCCTCGAAGCGCTGGCAGGCGGCTTCGATGTCCGGCACGGACACGCAGATGTGGCCGAAGCCGCGCGGGTCGCTGTTGCCGTCGTGGTAGACCGCGCCGTCCTGGGCCTCGGTGCCATGGTTGTGGGTCAGTTCCAGCACGCCCGGCAGGCCGGCCATCCACACGCGGCGCTGGCTGTCGTCTTCCGGCACCACCGCGCCGGCCGGTACGTAGGCCAGGAAGTACAGGCTGAACTGGGCTTCGGCGAAGTCGCGCTTGTCGATCAGCTGGTAGCCCAGCACGCGGGTGTAGAAGTCCAGCGAGGCGGTGATGTCCTTCACCCGCAGCATGGTGTGGTTGAACACGAAGCCGGTGGTCTCGGCCGGAGCCTGGGCGGCGACGCCGGGGACATCGCGCAGGGCGGGGATGGTCATGGGGGAGGTCCTTCAGACAGGGCCGTTGCCGGCCGGATGTGGCCATTCTACCGGCTCTGAATTTGGCTATTTGCGACATACAATGGCCAGATAGCACCGTTCCGTCCTGATGACCATTGCCCGCCATGTCGCAGCGTGAATGGGTGGCCGCCGCCATCCGCAAGATCGAAGCCGATTTCAACCGTTCCGCCGATACCCACCTGATCCCGTTGGCGCTGGCCGGGTTCGCGGGCATCGATGTGTACCTGAAGGATGAATCGAGCCATCCCACCGGCAGCCTCAAGCACCGGCTGGCGCGCTCGCTGTTCCTGTATGCGTTGACCAACGGCTGGCTGCGCGAAGGGCGGCCGGTGATCGAGGCTTCCAGCGGGTCGACGGCAGTGTCCGAGGCCTATTTCGCGCGCCTGCTGGGGGTGCCGTTCATCGCGGTGATTCCGGCCACGACCTCGCCGGAGAAGATTGCCGCCATCGAATTCCACGGGGGCCGCTGCCACCTGGTCGAGCGCGCCTGCGAACTCAACGGTGAATCGGAGAAGCTGGCCCGCGAAACCGGTGGCCACTTCATGGACCAGTTCACCTATGCCGAGCGGGCGACCGACTGGCGCGCCAACAACAACATTGCCGAGTCCATCTTCAAGCAGATGGCCGAGGAGCCCAGCCCGGTTCCGGAATGGATCGTGTGCAGCCCCGGTACCGGCGGTACCGCAGCGACGCTGGGCCGCTATGTCAGCTACCGCCGGCATGACACCCGCATCCTTTGCGCGGACCCGGAAGTGTCGGTGTTCTTCGATGGCTATCAGGCTGCCGTGGCCGGCCAGCAGGACTGGCGCGGCCTGACCTGCAGCGGCGGTTCGCGCGTGGAAGGCATCGGCCGGCCGCGGGTGGAGCCGAGCTTCATCCCGACCAGCGTCGATGCGATGGTGAAGGTGCCCGACGCGCTGAGCCTGGCCGCGATGCGCCATGTCAGCCGCCAGCTCGGTCGACGCGTGGGTGGCTCCACCGGCACCAACTTCATCGGTGTGCTGCGGGCGGCGCAGTGGATGCGTGAGGCAGGCCACCAGGGCAGCATTGTCAGCATCCTGTGCGACAGTGGCGAGCGCTACGCGCAGAGCTACTACGACCCGGCGTGGTACGCGCGGCAGGGCATCGATGTCGACGGCGCCGATGCACAGCTGGCAGCGGCAGTGGCCGGGCAGGGGCTGCCGGAACTGCCGTGGTGCAGCCTGGAAGCGTTGTAGCCGGCCGGCATTTCCGCCGGGCGATGCCCGACGAGCGCAGCGGTGTGTCGTACCCCGATCAATACCCCGCCGCGGTGAACGCGTCCAGCACTGCATCTCGCAGCGCATCGGGCAAGGCCTCGATGTCCATCGCGCGATCATCCAGATGCAGGCTCGGGTCCAGGATGCTGGCACGGCCCTGGGCCAGCGCCTGCAGCCACAGCAGCACGCAGATCACGAACTCGCGCTCATGGCCCAGCCGCAGCTGGCTGGCGCCACGTTCGATCACCTCGAACGGGTACCACTCCTGGGCATCGTTGAACGTGCCGCCCTGCTGCAGCACTGCCTGCAGTTGATGCAGGTGACGCGGGGCGTCGTCGCCGGCATCGCACAATGCGGCGATCCAGGTCAGTTCGGCCGGGCTGGCGGACAATGCCAGTGACCGGGCCGGTGAGGCGGATGCAACTGCAGCCAGACCTTCCATGTAGGGCCTCGTTCGGTGCGTACCGCTGCGGACTCCCCCGCAGCCAGAGCTTCAGCGCGGGACCGTAAGGCCGACGTGAATGCCGGGCCGTGCCCCCTTGTCAGCCCCGCCTGCCAGCGCCATATCCTGCATGCTGCCCGCCCGCCGGGCCCGTACCCTGGAGATCTGCCGTGACCGTTGCCAACCCCCTGCTCGATTTTTCCGGCCTGCCGCGCTTCGAGGCCATCCGCCCCGAGCACGTGGCGCCGGCGCTGGACGTGCTGCTGGCCGAGGCCGAAGCCGCCGTCAGCACGGCCGAGCAGGTGCAGCCGGTGCGCTGGGAGACCTTCGTTGCCCCGCTGGACGATGCCACCGAGCGGCTGTGGCGCGCCTGGGGCCTGGTCGGCCACCTGCAGGGCGTGGTCAACACCCCGGAACTGCGTGAGGCCTACAACAGCAACCTGCCGCGGGTGACCCGCTTCGCCAGTGCGCTCAGCCAGAACCTGGCGTTGTACCGGCAGTACCAGACACTGGCCGCCAGCACCGAGGCGGCGCGCTTCGACGAGGCCCAGCGCAAGGTGCTGGACAACACGCTGCGTGACTTCCGCCTCGGCGGCGCCGAGCTGGCGCCGGAGGCGCAGCAGCGCTTCGCGGCGATCAAGGAAGAACTGTCGGCGCTGTCGGCGAAGTTCTCGCAGAACGTTCTTGACGCTACCGATGCCTGGTCGCTGATCGTCGAGGACGAAGCGCGATTGAAGGGCCTGCCGGAAGACGTGAAGGCCGCCGCGCATGCCGCAGCACAGAAGGACGGCAAGTCTGGCTGGAAACTGACCCTGCAGATGCCGTGCTACCTGCCGGTGCAGACCTGGGGTGAGGACCGCGACCTGCGCGAGATCCTGTACCGTGCCAGCGCACAGCGTGCGTCCGAATTCGGCGATGACACGCTGGACAACAGCGGCAACATCGACCGCATCCTCGCCCTGCGCGCGGAACTCGCCGCACTGCTCGGCTTCGGTTCGTATGGTGATTATTCGGTGGCGACCAAGATGGCGCAGGACCCGGCCGAGGTGCTCGGTTTCCTGCGTGACCTGGCCTCGCGCGCCAAGCCGTTCGCGGCCAAGGACCGCGCCGAACTGGAGCAGTTCGCACGCGAGCAACTCGGCATCGACAGCCTGCAGGCCTGGGACCTGGCATTCGCCGCCGACCGCCTGAAGCAGGCGCGTTACAGCTATTCCGAACAGGAAGTGAAGCAGTACTTCACCGAACCGAAGGTGCTGGGCGGCCTGTTCTCGGTAATCGAGCAGCTGTACGGCCTGCGCGTGCAGGAGGACAGCGCGCCGGTGTGGCACGAGGATGTGCGCTTCTTCCGCCTGGTCGATGCGCAGGGCGGGCTGGTGGGCCAGTTCTACCTGGACCTGTACGCGCGCGAAGGCAAGCGCGGTGGCGCGTGGATGGATGATTGCCGTAACCGCCGCGAGCGTGCCGACGGCAGCGTGCAGACGCCGCTGGTCTACCTGGTGTGCAACTTCGGCCGAGGTGCCAATGGCAAGCCGGCCACCTTCAGCCACAATGAAGTGACCACCCTGTTCCATGAAATGGGCCACGGCCTGCATCAGCTGCTGACCCGCATCGGCGAACTGGGCGTGGCCGGCATCAACGGCGTGGAATGGGACGCGGTGGAGCTGCCCAGCCAGTTCATGGAGAACTTCTGCTGGGAATGGGAGCACCTGCAGGCGATGACCGCACATGTGGACAGTGGCGAGCCGCTGCCGCGCGCGCTGTACGAGCGCATGCTGGCTGCACGCAACTTCCACAGCGGCATGGCCACGGTGCGCCAGCTGGAGTTCGGCCTGTTCGACATGCTGCTGCACAGCCAGTTCGAACCGGCGCAGGACAGCGTGCTGGCACTGCTCGACCGCGTGCGTGCGGAAGTGGCGGTGAACCACCCGCCGGTCTGGAACCGCTTCCCGCATCAGTTCAGCCACATCTTCGCCGGCGGCTACGCAGCCGGTTACTACAGCTACAAGTGGGCCGAGGTGCTGAGCGCCGATGCCTATGCGGCGTTCGAGGAGGCGCCGCAGGCGCTGGCTGAAACCGGCGCGCGCTTCCGCGAAGAGATCCTGTCGCGCGGTGGCAGCCGCCCGGCGGCGGAGAACTTCAAGGCCTTCCGCGGCCGCGCGCCTCAGATCGACGCGCTGCTGCGCCACTCGGGCATGGCGTAAGGTGTTTGGTAGGTGCCAACCTTGGTTGGCACGTTACCGCTATCCACGCATGGCGTGGATCTACCGGAATGTTCGGACATGGCGTAACGCCTTGGTAGGCGCCAACCTTGGTTGGCGAAAAGCCCAGGCCAACCAAGGTTGGCCTCTACCGGGCGTCGCGCCTTGGGGTCATTCGGCGTAGATCATCTTCCGGGTCATGCCGCCGTCCACGATGAAGTCCTGGCCGGTGGTGAAACCGGACAGCGACGACAGCAGGTACACCGCCAGTGCACCGATGTCTTCGGGGCGGCCGACCCGGCCGACCGGGTGTTGCGCATGGTCGATGGCTGAGTATTCCGGCGCGTGGCGCCGTGAGGGGGCCTGCCACGCAGTGGTGCCGATCCAGCCGGGGCTGATGCTGTTCACACGCACCGCCGGACCGGCGCTGATCGCAAGTGCATGGGTGAAGGCCACCAGCCCACCCTTGGCTGCCGCATAGGCTTCGCTGTGTGCTTCGGATTGCCAGGCCCGGGTGGAGGCGATGTTGATGATCGCACCGGCGGCGCTGGCGGTCAGTGCTGGCAACGTGTGCTTGCTGCACAGGAATGCACCGTGCAGTGACGACAGCCGGCGCTGCCACTCGTCCCAGTCCATATCCTGCAACCCTGTGCCGTGTGGACCGGCGATGCCCGCGTTGTTCACCAGTCCGTCGATACGGCCGAAACGCTGCAGGGCCACGGCGATGAAGTCGCGCACGCTGGCTTCGTCGGTGATGTCCAGGCGCTGGAACGCGGCATCCTCGCCGCGCTGCCATTCCGCCAGACACGCTTCTCCGGCCTCCACGTCCAGGTCGCCGATCAGCACGCGTCCACCGGCACCAAGTACGGCCTGGGCAATACCACGGCCGATGCCGTTGGCACCGCCGGTGACCAGCACAACCTTGCCCGACAGTGGCGCGGCCGGCCATGCGGCGATCGGCGGCACCGTGCTCACGTCAGGTCTTCGCCGCGCAGGCGGCGATGCCAGCCGTCCACACCGATGCGGTCCAGGGTCTGGATGTTGCGCTCGACGATCACGTCCGGGTCCGGATAGACATCCACCGCGCGTGCCACGCTGTCTTCGCGCAGCAGGTGCAGGGTGGGGAAGGGTGCGCGGTTGGTGTAGTTGCTGGCGTCGTCCGCGGCCACGCCATCGAACTGGTAGTCCGGGTGGAAGCTGGCCACCTGCAGGATGCCCTGCAGGTCCAGTGCCTCGATCGCCGCATCGGCGTTGTCGAGGAAATCGTTGTAGTCGAGGAAATCGGTCAGCACCTGCGGATGCACGATCAGCGTCGTGTCGATCTGCTCGGCCGGCGTATCGCGCAGCAGCACCAGCTCCTCGGCCAGCTGTTCAACCAGCGCTTCCGGCGTGGTCGCATCGCTGAGCACGATGCGGACCTGGTCCTTCACGTACACCGCCTTGGCGAACGGGCACAGGTTCAGGCCGATGACGATGCGCTCCAGCCACAGGCGGGTGGCGGCGATCGGGTCATCGGTGGGCAGGTGTGAATCGGTCATGGCGGGCACGTGGGCTGGCGGGGCCGCCATTGTAGGCAGTGTGCCGGTGCTGCGCTGTCCACTGTGCAGGAACTGGACAGTGGCGAAGCTGGAAATTCCTGAAGATTCAAACCGTTGCGCGCTACCGATGGATGGCCGATTGCCAGTCCGGGGCGACGGGCGTGGAATGGATGCACGAAACAGGAGGACACCCATGACTGCATCTTCCCCGTGGCTGCCGGACGCCCTCTGGGCCGGCGCCTTCTTTGATGGCCACTGGCAGGCTGCCCCGCAACGGCACCCGGTGATTGAACCGGCCACTGGCCGGGAGCTGGGCGAGATCGGCCTGGCCGATCCGGCGCAGATCGCGCGTTCGGCGGCTGCCGCGGCACAGGCGCAACAGGCTTGGGCGGCGGCGCCCTACGAACAGCGTGCCGACGTGCTGCGCAAGGCCGCGCGTCTGGCCGAAGAGAACATCGACACCCTGGTCGAGTGGCTGGTGCGCGAAAGCGGCTCGACCCGCCTGAAGGCCGGCTTCGAGGCCAAGGTGACGATCAAGGCGCTGCACGAGGCCGCCGCACTGCCGTCGCGCAGCACGGGTGAGATCCTGCCCTCCGAGCCGGGCAAGCTGAATCTGGCGCGGCGCCGCCCGCTGGGTGTGGTCGGGGTCATTTCGCCGTTCAACTTCCCGCTCTACCTGGCGATGCGTGCGGTGGCCCCGGCGATCGCGCTGGGCAACGCTGTGGTTCTCAAGCCGGACCCGCGTACGGCAGTGTGTGGTGGCGCGGTGATCGCGCGCCTGTTCGAGCAGGCGGGCCTGCCGGCAGGCGTGCTGCACATGCTGCCCGGCGATGGCGCGGCCGGGGCCGCGCTGACCAGTGACCCGCACGTGGCGATGATCCAGTTCACCGGTTCCACCGCCGCCGGGCGCAAGGTCGGCGAAGCGGCGGGCAAGCACCTGAAAAAGGTTTCGCTGGAGTTGGGTGGCAAGAATTCGTTGATCATCCTGGACGATGCGGACCTGGACCTGGCGGTGGCCAACACCGCGTGGGGCGTCTACCTGCACCAGGGCCAGATCTGCATGGCGACCGGCCGCGTGCTGGTGCACCGGAAGATCCATGACACGTTCCTGCAGAAACTGGTGGCCAAGGCCAACGCGCTGAAGGTAGGCGACCCGGCACGTGAGGACGTGGCGATCGGCCCGCTGATCAATGCCGGCCAGCGCGACCATGCTGCACGCGTGGTCGAGCAGGCGGTGCAGGCCGGTGCCACGCTGGAAGCGGGTGGCACGCACCGGGAGCTGTTCTTCGCACCCACCGTGCTCGGCAACGTTGCGGCCGACAATCCGGCCTTCAGCGAGGAAATCTTCGCGCCGGTAGCGGTGGTGGTGCCGTTCGACGATGACGACGAAGCCGTGCGCCTGGCCAACGACAGCGAGTACGGGCTGTCGATGGCGATCGTGTCCAGCAACGTCGGCCGCGCGCTGAAGATCGGCGAGCGCCTGCGTACCGGTCTGCTGCACATCAACGACCAGACCGTGAATGACGAGGTGATCAACCCCTTCGGCGGCGTCGGCGCGTCCGGCAACGGCACCAGCATCGGTGGCCCGGCCAACGGCGAGGAGTTCACCCAGTGGCAGTGGTTGACCGTCAAGGGCGAAGCGCCCGCATACCCGATCTGATCGAAGGAGCCATCACGATGAACGACAACAACGCAACGCGTGAGATCACCGCCGCCGTGGTACGCGGCAAGGAGCAGCCCTTCGTCATCGAGCAGGCGACGCTGCGCGGTCCGCAGGACGACGAGGTGCTGGTGAAGGTGGTGGCCACCGGCCTGTGCCATACCGACCTGATCGTGCGCGATCAGTACTATCCGGTGCCGCTGCCGGCGGTGCTGGGCCATGAGGGGGCGGGCATCGTCGAAGCGGTTGGCCCGAACGTGCGCGACCTCAAGGCGGGGGATCACGTGGTGCTGACCTACGGCGCCTGTGGTCACTGCAATCCCTGCCGGGGTGGACACGGTGCTTACTGCAGGGATTTCTTCGCCCTGAACTTCGGTGGCGATGATGGCCACGGCCATACCGCGATCACCGATGCGCAGGGCCAGCCGCTGCACG
This sequence comes from Stenotrophomonas genospecies 3, assembly GCF_054473855.1. Lineage (NCBI taxonomy): Bacteria > Pseudomonadati > Pseudomonadota > Gammaproteobacteria > Lysobacterales > Lysobacteraceae > Stenotrophomonas > Stenotrophomonas genospecies 3. Next base: position 335,403 of record NZ_JBTMUR010000001.1, on the reverse strand, counting down.
ATCATTTCTTCGCCCAGTCCTCGTTTGCCACCTACGCGCTGGCCCGCGAGATCAATGCGATCAAGGTGCCTGATGACGCACCACTGGAACTGCTGGGCCCGTTGGGGTGCGGCATCCAGACCGGTGCCGGTGCGGTGCTCAACTCGCTGCAGGTGCGGTCGGGCAGCAGCTTTGCAAGCTATGGTGCCGGTGCGGTGGGCCTGAGCGCGGTGATGGCGGCCAGGGTGGCCGGGGCCACCACCATCATTGCCATCGACGTGGTGCCTTCGCGCCTGGAGCTTGCTCTGGAGCTGGGGGCCACCCACGTGGTCAACAGCCGGGAGACCGATGTGGTCGAGGCGGTGCGTGCGATCACGGGTGGGGGTGCTGACTTCGCGCTGGAATCGACCGGTCGTCCGGACGTGCTGTCCGCTGGCGTCGAGGCGCTGGGTGGGCTGGGCATGATGGGCGTGGTCGGTGCGCCGAAGCTGGGCACCACCGCCAGTTTCGATGTGAACAACCTGCTGCTCGGCGGTCGCAGCATCCGCGGCATCGTCGAGGGCGACAGTGTGCCGCAGGTGTTCATTCCGCAGCTGGTGACCCTGTTCCAGCAGGGACGCTTTCCGTTCGACAAACTGGTGAAGTTCTATCCGCTGGACCAGATCAACCAGGCCGCCGAAGACAGTACCCGTGGCATTACCCTGAAGCCGGTGCTGCGCATCGCGGCGTAGTTTCCCTTGTTGGTAGTGCCGGCCGCCGGCCGGCCCGGGGGGCAGATCCGTTTTCCAGAAGATAACGGCTCTGCCCCTTTGTTTGAACGCGTCTTGAAACGGAAACGCTCCGTTGCCGAGACGTAACATGGCGTTGCCACTGGCGGGTGTACGCTGCGTCCATGATGGCCACGACAGTCGGGCAGCAACAACTGGTGGCGGCACGCGCCGCTTTCGCCGACGGCGATGCGCGCTCATTGGGCGTGTTGCCGCTGCCGCTGCAGCAGTCATGGCTGCGTTCGCGCGCGGCGGGCCTGCAGCCGGGGCAGGAGCCGGACTATCGGCCGCTGCTGGGCGATGGCCGCCATCTGTCCCATCCCGATGACCGGCGCCTGGCGCGTTGCGTGCAGCCGGAGCTGGAACAGCTCTGGGCGGCCTTCGGTGGGCGTGGCTGGACGATGTTCTGCGCCAACCGCGACGGCATGGTGATCGCGCAGCAGGCCCACGGGCTGGAAGATGCTCCCTTGCTGCGGCCGATCCAGGTCGGGCGACAGCTGGGCGAGACCGAGATCGGCACCACCGCGCCAGCGGTCAGCCTGGCCGACGATGTGCCGGCACTGGTGCGCGGCAACGAACACTACCTGCAGCGGTTCGCGCCGGTGTTCTGCCTGAGCGAGCCACTGCACGATCTCGACGGTCGGGTCTGCGGAGTGATCGACATCACCGGTCTTGGCGAGCGCGATCCCGCGCTGCTGCAGGGCTATTTCCGGCAGGCTGCGCTGGCCAGCGAAAATCGCTTGTTCCACAGCCTCACTGACGTGCACCTGCTGGCCGTGCAACATGATCCGCGCTGGCTGGCGTCACCGCTGCAGGGGCTGCTGGCGGTGCAGGAGGATGGCCAGCTGCGTGCAGCCAACCGCGTTGCACGGCGCCTGCTGGGCCTGCCACGGCGCGGGCCGTTGCCGCTGCTGGGTCTGGAAGCGCTGTTTGCCGGTGCCAGTGCGGCGCAACGGCGTCGGCTGCTGCAACCGGGCGCAGCGCATCGGGTCCGGCTGGGCGAGGGCAGTGCGGTCTACCTGCAGCGTCTGCAGGGGCCGCGGGGCGCGACGCACCGGTCTACTGTGCGAAGCACCCCGGCAGATCCAGGCGCGCCGCTGCTGCGTGACCAGCAGCGTGAGGCCGCGCGTCGCGCGGCCCTGGCCGCTGACGGCAACCTCAGCCTGGCCGCACGCCAGTTGGGAATCTCGCGTACCACGCTGTACAAGCTGCTGCGCGATTGACCGCGTAGTCCACCGGGCAGGGCCCGGCGGGGGCATCAGTCGCGGAAGTTGTTGAACTGCAGCGGCAGCTCGAACTTGCCGGCCTTGAGTACGGCGATGGCATCCTGCAGATCGTCGCGCTTCTTGCCCTGCACGCGCAGCTTGTCGCCGTTGATCTGGCTTTCCACCTTCAGCTTGGCGTCCTTCAGTGCCGCCGCGATCTTCTTGGCGATCTTCTGCTCGATGCCCTGCTTGACGGTGATCTTCTGCCGGGCCTGGGCCAGGTTGGTTTCGATGTCGCCGAACTCCAGGCTGAGCACGTCGATGCCGCGCGCGGCCAGGCGTGCGCGCAGGATGTCGTTCATCTGCTTGAGCTGGAACTCGGTCGGCGCAGTCTGGTTGATGACATCGCCATCGCGTTCGAACTTGGCGTCCACGCCCTTGAAGTCGAAGCGGGTGGCCAGTTCGCGGTTGGCCTGGTCGATGGCGTTGGTCAGCTCGTGGGTGTCGACTTCGGACACGACGTCGAAGGAGGGCATGGGCGATGCTCCGCAGGATTCAGTGGTGGCCATTCTATCGCGCCGGCCCGCATGCCCGCTTTCTGTAGAGTCGAGCCATGCTCGACTGCTCTTCACAAAGCAGTCGAGCATGGCTCGACTCTACAGAAGGGCGGCAGTCGAGCAAGCTCGACTCTACAGAAGGGCGGCAGTCGAGCAAGCTCGACTCTACAAACCGGTGCTGTCGGCGATAATGGGCCATGAATGTGCAACGCTCCCCTTCGCGTGCGGTGGCCTGGATGGTCGCTGCGGTCGCCTGTTTCTCGCTGATGGATGCTGGCATGAAGCAGCTGTCGGCCAGCTATCCGACCCTGGAAGTGACCTTCCTGCGTGGTGCGGCTTCGTTGCCGTTCGTGCTGGTCTGGGTGCTGGTCAGCGCCGGCCCGCGCTCGCTGATCCCGCGCCGCTGGGGCCTGCACCTGCTGCGTGGTGGGCTGGGCATGGCGATGATCGGCTGCTTCGTGTTCGCCCTGCGTGACCTGCCGCTGTCCACCGCCTACACCATCTATTTCGTTGCCCCACTGCTGATCGCCGCGCTGTCGGTGCCGTTGCTGGGTGAGCGGGTTGGCCCGCGGCGCTGGGTGGCCATCGGCATCGGCCTGGTCGGCGTGCTGGTGGTGCTGCGGCCGGGCGTGGACGGCTTCATTTCGGTGCCGGGGCTGATGGTGCTGGCCGCGGCCACTGCGTATGCCGTGGCGGCGATCACGGTCAGCCTGCTCACCCGCACCGATACCTCGCAGTCGATGGTGGTCTGGTTCCTGGTGATCATGGCCATCGGTGCCGGCCTGCTGGCCCTTCCCGGCTGGGTGCCACTGCAGCTGGCGCATGCGCCGCTGATCGCCGGCATGGGTCTGGCTGGGGCGCTGGGCCAGATTGCCCTGACCAAGGCGTTCCAGCTGGGCGAGGCCTCGATGATCGCGCCGCTGGAGTACAGCGGCCTGGTCTGGGTGATCGGCTGGGATCTGGCCTTCTGGGGCCAGCTGCCGGACAGCTATACCTGGGTGGGCGCGGCGATCATCGTCGCCTCGGGGCTGTACCTGCTGCACCGTGAGCGGGTGAACCGGCAGGAACCGCCGAAGCCGCTGGATCATCCCTGAGCCGGGGTAGTGCCGGCCGCTGGCCGGCAACTCCTTGCCCCGGAGGAACCGCTGCAGGTGCCGGCCAGCGGCCGACACTACCGGGCGCGGGCGACTTAGAACCAAAAGGAATAACATTCTGGCCCATGGCGCGGGCGCGCGACCGCCTGCGCTGGTAGGCTGCACGCCCCCTTCCGTCACCCAGCCGGTGAGCCACGCCCGTGATCGAGTTCCAGCGCCTGCACAAATCCTATGCCGTTGCCGGCCGCGCAGTCAGCGCGCTGCAGCCGCTGGACCTGACCATCGAGGCCGGTGAGGTATTCGGCATCATCGGCCATTCCGGCGCCGGCAAGTCGACCCTGATCCGCATGATCAACCGCCTGGAAGAGCCCAGCGGTGGTCGCCTGCTGATCGGTGGCGAGGATGTCACCGGACTGGATGCGGACGGCCTGCGCGCGCTGCGCCGGCGCATCGGCATGATCTTCCAGCACTTCAACCTGTTGTCTTCGCGCACGGTGGCCGGCAACGTTGCCTTCCCGCTGGAGCTGGCGGGCACGCCGAAGGCGGAGATCGATGCACGCGTGGCCGAGCTGCTGCAGACCGTGGGCCTGGAGGCGCACGCGCAGAAGTACCCCGCACAGCTGTCCGGTGGGCAGAAGCAGCGCGTCGGCATCGCCCGTGCGCTGGCGACACGCCCGCAGATCCTGCTGTGCGACGAGGCCACCAGTGCGCTGGACCCGCAGACCACCGCCTCGGTGTTGTCGCTGCTGTCGAAGATCAATCGCGAGCTGGGCCTGACCATCGTGCTGATCACCCACGAGATGGATGTGATCCGCCGTGTCTGCGACCGTGTCGCCGTGCTCGACGCCGGCCAGATGGTCGAGACCGGGCCGGTCACCCGGGTGTTCCTGCATCCGCAGCACCCGACCACGCGCCGTTTCGTCAGCGAATCGGAGCACGTGGATGAAGGCGCGCTGCATCGTGATTTCGATGCCGTCGGTGGCCGCATCGTGCGGCTGACCTTCCTCGGCGGAGACACCTACGAACCCCTGCTCGGCAGTGTCGCGCGGGAGACCGGGGTCGACTACAACATCCTGTCCGGCCGTATCGACCGGATCAAGGACACCCCGTATGGCCAGCTGGTGGTCGCCCTGGTGGGCGGTGACCAGTCCGCCGCGCAGGCCGCGTTCGTGGCTGCCGGCGTGCACGTTGAGGAGCTGCGTCGATGATCATCGCCACTGCCGGCGGATTCTTCCGCCACCTGGATGCGGGCAAGTGGGCCGACATCGGCCAGGCCACCATCGACACCCTGCTGATGCTGCTCGGTTCGCTGCCGCTGACCCTGGCCATCGGCCTGCCGCTGGGCGTGCTGCTGTACCTGTTCGGCGCGCCGCAGATGAAGCGCCGTCCGTTCGCCTACGGCGTGCTGGCGCTGGTGGTGAACCTGCTGCGCTCGGTGCCTTTCATCATCCTGATGATCGTGCTGATCCCGGTCACCCTGTTCCTGATGGGGACGTCGCTGGGGGTACGCGGTGCGATCGTGCCGCTGGTGATCGGTGCCGCGCCGTTCTACGCGCGCCTGGTCGAAACCGCACTGCGCGAAGTGGACCGTGGCGTGATCGAAGCGACCCAGTCGATGGGTGCCACCACCTGGCAGCTGGTCACCCGCGTGCTGCTGCCCGAGGCGCGCCCCGGCCTGATCGCCGGTGCGACGGTCACCACCGTGGCGCTGATCGGTTTCACCGCGATGGGCGGCGCGATTGGTTCCGGCGGCCTTGGTGACCTGGCGTTCCGCGATGGCTACCAGCGTTCGCACACCGACGTGGCCCTGGTTACCGTGGTCTTGCTGTTGGTTCTGGTGCAGCTGCTGCAGATGCTCGGCGACCGCCTGGTCGCGCATTACAGCCGCAAATGACGAGGCGCCGGGGCGCTGCCCCCGGCGTCGCCCGGTGCATCGCGGCAGCCGGCCAGCGGCCGGCTCTACCTCATTGCCTGGAAATGGCAGTGCCGGCCGCTGGCCGGCAGAACCTGCAGAACTTCGACAGTGTGCCTGTCATAGCGCCAGGCTCTGGAAGCCGCCACACCCATCAGGAATCGATATCGCCAGACTGGGACTGGCAGCACACCCCGTTCCTTGGTATGTTCCGTTCAACGTAATACGTTTTACGGAATGATCCGTTCATTCCGCTGCAAGCAGACCCGTGCCCTGTTTGAAGGAACCTGTCCACGTGCCTGGCTTTCGATCCGGCGGGCTGCCGAGCGCAAGCTGCAGCTGCTCGACTCGGCACAGACGTTGGCATTCCTGCGCAGCCCGCCCGGGAACCGACTCGAGGCGCTGTCAGGTGATCGGAGAGGGCAGTACAGCTTGCGTATCAATGACCAGTGGCGGCTGTGCTTTACCTGGACTGACAACGGTGCCGATGCCGTGGAAATTGTTGACTATCACTGAGGTGCCCGCCATGAAGCGTCCCCACAACGGCATGCGCGCCATCCATCCTGGCGAGATCCTGCGCGAAGAGTTCCTGATGCCTCTGGCGTTGAGCGTGAACGCGCTGGCAAGGGCCTTGGATGTTCCCGCAACACGGCTGCACGCCATCGTGCACGGGGAGCGCAGTATTTCGGCCGATACCGCGGCACGGCTGGCGCGACATTTTGGTGGGGATGCCGCGTCCTGGCTTGCGATGCAGGCGGCCTACGACCTCAAGACATTGCCAACGCGCAGCGAGATCGAGCGACGGGTACAGCCGCGGGCAGCGTGAATTCGGGGCGCACGGACCGAGGTCCGCGGCCACAATCCAGTCAACGCACGTTCGGTACTTCGTAGCCCAGCTTGCCGACCTGCTCCGGGTGCTGCGGCACGCGCTTGAGCTTGTCGGTGTTCACGCCGTACTCGTCACGCAGGCGCTCGGCCAGCTCCTTGTACAGGGCTTTGTCCATGTCCGGCGTACGCGAGAAGATCCAGGCCATTTCGCGGCCCGGGTAGCCGATCAGTGCCCACGAGTAATCCGGCGCTACTTCCAGCACCCTCGAATGGGTGGGCACGACACGGTAGAACCAGGTGCGCCAGCCGTGGTTGCCACTGTCCGGGTCGACGCTGGCGCGGGCACGCACTTCCTGCAGCGGTTCGCCGAAGCCATCACGGTAGCGGTAGGTGATGCCGACCTTGTGCGCGTCGCGCAACTCGTACTCGTTGACGCTGGCGACATGGCCACGTTCGATGAAGTTCGGCACGCGGCCGATCACATACCAGGTGCCCATGAAGCGCTTCAGGTCGATCGGTGCGTCCAGGGCAGCCGCACCAGAGGCGCTGGTACGGGGCGACGGCGGCTCACTGGCGGCCACGGCGGGGCCGGCCAGGGAAAGGGCCAGCAGCGCGGCGCAGAGCGGGCGGATCGAAGTCATGCGGGAGCGGGCTCCAGTGGGCTTGCACGCGCATGGTCGACTGTGTGCACGCGATCCGTCAATGGTGTCGCAACCTGTGAGAAGGGGGTTGCCCATGCTGTGTTGCATTGTCCACCGGAGAAGCCCCATGAACGCACGTTCCGTCCGCCGCTCTGCAACTGAACGCGTCATTCTCGAGCGTGCCGACCCGCGCCTGCTGCGCAGCGTGCAGCAGCTGGCCCTGGCCGGTATGGCGCTGGTACTGGTCTGGCCGGCCGCGCGCGGCAGCAGTGCCTGGCTGGGCTGGCTACCCATGTGGCTGGTGGGCATGCCGCTGGTGGCCTGGTGGGCGTTGCTGCGCTTTCCGTTGCCGCGCCTGTCGTGGCTGCGGCTGGCGCGTCGTACCGGTGGACAGGCACGTCGCCGTAGCGGCGGGGCGGCGCGAGGCCGTCGCGGCTCCACCGCCGCGGCCTGACCTTCGACACGGGGGCGGCCGCGGCGATCCATGCTAGCGTTCCACGGCTTATGACTGCCTGGAGCTGCAATGTCTCGACTCGCTTCCGCCTGCCTGCTGGCCGGCATGATGACCGCTGCCTCGGTGGGGACCGCCGTGGCCGCTGAAGACACCGATCGCTACGCCTGGCTCGAAGACGTCACCGGCGACAAGCCGCTGACCTGGGTCAAGGAACAGAACGCCAAGTCCGAGGCGCGCCTGGCGCAGACCCCGGCCTTCAAGCAGATGGAGACCAGCATCCGCGAGGTGCTCGACTCCGATGCCAAGATCCCCGGCGTGCAGAAGATCGGCGACTACTACTACAACTTCTGGAAGGACCAGCAGCACGAGCGCGGCCTGTGGCGGCGCACCACCCTGGCCGAGTACCGCAAGGCCTCGCCGCAGTGGGAAACCGTGCTCGACCTGGATGCGCTGAACAAGGCCGAGGGTGAGAACTGGGTCTGGCACGGCGCCGATTGCCTGCGCCCGGATTACAGCCGCTGCCTGATCGCGCTGTCGCGCGGTGGCGCCGACGCCGACGTCACCCGTGAGTTCGACCTGGCCAACAAGACCTGGATCAAGGACGGCTTCTTCCGTCCAGAGTCCAAGGGCGGCCTCAACTGGGTCGACCGCGACACCGTGTTCGTCTACACCGACTTCGGTGCGGGCTCGATGACCACCTCCGGCTACCCGCGCGTGGCCAAGCTGTGGAAGCGCGGCACGCCGATGACCTCGGCCACCGTGGTGTACGAAGGCAAGCCGGAGGACATGTACATCGCGGCGATGCACGATGACACCCCGGGCTTCGAGCGCAACCTGGTCAGCCGCACGCTGGCGTTCTACAACAACGAGCTCTACCTGCGTGGCGACGATGGCACGCTGACCAAGATCGACGCGCCGAATTCGGCCGAGAAGGGCCTGCACAAGCAGTGGCTGACCCTGGAACTGCGCGATCCGTGGACCGTGGGCGGCAAGACCTACGCGTCCGGTTCGCTGCTGGCGACGAAGCTGGACGACTTCCTGGCCGGCAAGCGCGACTTCGAGGTGCTGTTCACCCCGACCGCGACCACCTCGCTGGCCGGCGCCACCTGGACCAAGAGCCACCTGGTGCTGAACGTGCTGGATGACGTCAAGAACCGCCTGTCGGTGCTGACCCCGGGCGCCGATGGCTGGCAGACCAGCCGCTTCGTCGGCGCGCCGGCCTTTGGCACGCTGGCCGTGGGCGCAGTGGACAGCAACGACAGCGATGCGGTGTGGCTGACCGCCACCGACTACCTGACCCCGACCACGCTGGCTCTGGCCGAGATCGGCCAGGCGCCGGAAACGTTGAAGACCATGCCGGCCTTCTTCGATGCCAAGGGCAAGGTGATCGAGCAGCACTTCGCCACCAGCAAGGACGGCACCCGCGTGCCGTACTTCGTGGTGCACGACAAGGCGATGAAGCTGGACGGCTCCAACCCGACCCTGCTGTACGGCTATGGTGGCTTCGAGATCTCGCTGACCCCGAATTACTCAGGTGGCATGGGCCGCGCCTGGCTGGAGAAGGGCGGTGTGTACGTGGTCGCCAACATCCGTGGTGGTGGCGAGTACGGCCCGCGCTGGCACCAGGCAGCGCTGAAGCAGAACCGTCACAAGGCCTATGAAGACATGGCTGCGGTGGCGCGCGATCTGGTCAAGCGCAAGATCACCAGCGCCAAGCACCTGGGCGTGCAGGGTGGCAGCAACGGTGGCCTGCTGACCGGCAACATGCTGACCCAGTACCCGGAGCTGTTCGGTGCAGTGGTGGTGCAGGTGCCGCTGCTGGACATGAAGCGCTACAGCCACCTGTTGGCCGGTGCCTCGTGGATGGCCGAGTACGGTAACCCGGATACCAGCGACTGGGAGTTCATCAAGACCTTCTCGCCGTACCATCTGTTCAACGAGAAGAAGAACTACCCGCCGGTGCTGTTCACCACCTCCACCCGCGATGACCGCGTGCACCCGGGCCATGCCCGCAAGATGGCGGCGAAGATGATCGACGCCGGCAAGGACGTGACCTACTACGAGAACATCGAAGGTGGCCACGGCGGCGCAGCCAACAACGCGCAGGCCGCACACATGTCGGCGCTGGCCTACAGCTTCCTGTGGGAGCGGTTGGGCGGTAAATAAGCAGAACGGAAAACGCCGCCCCAGGGCGGCGTTTTTCGTTGGGTTCACGTATCCACGCATGGCGTGGATCTCCCTACGTATCGTGCGCTGGGTCAATAGATCCACGCCATGCGTGGATGCCGTTCGCGCAGATCGATCAGGCGCCCAAGCTCTTCAACCCGCGTGCAATCCGCGCCACCGCCTCCTGCAGCCGCGGCACTTCCTGGGTATAGGCCAGGCGCACATGCTGGTTGGCGCGATGGAAACCGAAATCCAGCCCCGGGGTGAACGCCACGTGCTCGGTTTCCAGGAAGTGCGCGCAGAACGCCTGCGCGTCGTCAGTGAACGCGCTGACGTCGGCGTACAGGTAGAACGCACCCTGCGGTTCCACTTCGATGCGGAAACCAAGCTCGCGCAGCGCCGGCAGCAGATAGTCGCGACGCTGGCGGAACGCCTCGCGGCGCAGTTCGAAGATCGCCATCGATTCCTCGCTGAAGCAGGCAAGTGCGGCATGCTGGGCGATGCTCGACGCGCTGATGTACAGGTTCTGTGCCAGCTTCTCCAGGTCCGGCACCGCCGCTGGCGGCGCCACCAGCCAACCCAGCCGCCAGCCGGTCATGCCGAAATACTTGGAGAAGCTGTTCAGCACGAACGCGCTGTCGTCCACCTGCAGCACGCTGGGTGCATCCAGGCCGTAGGTCAGGCCGTGGTAGATCTCGTCCACCACCAGATGGCCGCCACGCGCGTGCAGGGCCTGCGACAGTGCCGCCAGTTCGTCGGCGGACAGCACGGTGCCGGTCGGATTGGCGGGGGAGGCCACCAGTGCGCCGACGCTGTCGGCATTCCAGTGCTGTTCCACCAGCGACGGTGTGAGCTGGTAGGCGGTGTCCGGGCCGACCGGCACCAGCTGTGCACCGCCTTCCACCAGGCGCAGGAAATGACGGTTGCAGGGGTAGCCGGGGTCGGCCAGCAGCCAGTGGCGGCCGGGGTCGACCAGCAGGCTGCTGGCCAGCAGCAGCGCACCGGAGCCGCCGGGAGTGACCAGGATGCGTTCGGGATCGATATCCAGCCCGTAGTGGCTGCGATAGAAGCCACTGATCGCCTGGCGCAGGGCCGGCAGGCCACGTGCGGCGGTGTAGCGGGTATGGCCGGCGGCCAATGCGGCCTGGCCGGCACGCACGACCGGTTCGGCCGTGGTGAAGTCCGGTTCGCCGATTTCCAGATGGATCACATCGTGGCCCGCCTGTTCCAGCGCCTGCGCGCGGGCCAGCAGGGACATCACGTGGAACGGAGCGATTTCATGGCTGCGCCGGCTGTAGCCCGGCGTGTGGGGCAGGGTACTCATGTGCCCATGGTACGCCGCGCGTCCTGGTAGTGCCGGTCGCTGGCCGGCAACCACCCGCCTCTGTTTATCCCGAGGTTGCCGGCCAGCGGCCAGCACGACCCATGACCATCCGCAGGGTTGCCCGCAACCCTCCTGCAACCCAGACTCGAGCACAAGGACGCCATTGCATTGCGGCTCAAGGAGCCTTATCTCATGAAATCCACCCTCTGCCTGTTGCTTGCGAGCCTGATGACCACCACTGCCACCGCCGCCACGCCGCCCGTTCCGCCGGATGCCGCCAAGCATCCGCATGTGGTCAAGGCGCCGTTCGGCGCGACCCGCAACGACGACTATTACTGGCTGCGCGACGACAAGCGCGAGAACAAGGACATGCTGGCCTACCTGCAGGCCGAGAATGCCTATGCCGACCAGTTGCTGGCGCCGTTGAAGCCGCTGGAAGACACCCTGTACAAGGAGATCGTCGGCCGCATCAAGCAGGACGATTCCAGCGTGCCGGCGCGCGAGCGTGGCTACTGGTACTACAGCCGCTTCGAGACCGGCCAGGACTACCCGATCCACGCACGCCGCAAGGGCGGCATGGATGCCGCCGAGGAAATCCTGCTGGACGTCAACACGATGGCCGCCGGCAAGGGCTACTTCAGCGTCGGCTCGATGGAAGTCAGCCAGGACAACCAGCTGCTGGCCTGGGCCGATGATGACGTCGGTCGCCGCCAGTACACCATCCGCTTCAAGGACCTGGCCACCGGCAAGGTGCTGCCTGATGTGATCACCGGCAGCTCCGGCGACCTGGTCTGGGCCGACGACAACCGCACCGTGCTGTATGTCGAGAACGATCCGGAAACTCTGCTGACCGTGCGCGTGAAGAAGCACGTGCTGGGCACCCCGGCCAGCGCCGACACCGTCGTCTACGAAGAGAAGGACGACAGCTTCTACATGGGCATCGGCCGCACCCGCGACGATCGCTTCATCACCATCGGCGTGCACAGCACCGTGTCCTCGGAAGAGCGCTACGCGCCGGCCAGCGACCCGACCACGTTCACCGTACTGGCGCCGCGCCAGCGCGATGTGGAGTACGACGCTGACCACTACGACGGCCGCTGGGTGATCCGCACCAACGACGGTGCGAAGAATTTCAAGCTGGTCACCGCACCGACCGATGCGACCTCGCGCGCACAGTGGAAGGACTGGATCGCGCATGACGATGCGGTGTTCATCGAAGGCTTCGAGCTGTTCGATGCGTACACCGCCATCGCCGAACGTTCCGAGGGCCTGGAACGCATCCGCCTGCTGTTCAAGGATGGCCGCAGCGACTACGTGAAGGCCGATGAGCCGGCGTATTCGATGGGCCTGGGCGACAACACCGAGGCCGATACGCCGTGGCTGCGCTACGTCTACACCTCGATGACCACCCCGACCACCGTGTTCGAGCTGAACACCGCCACCGGTGAGCGCCGCCAGCTGAAGGTGCAGCCGGTGATCGGCTATGACGCGTCGAAGTACGAAACCGATCGTGTCTGGATCACCGCACGCGATGGCGTGAAGGTGCCGGTGTCGCTGGTCTACCGCAAGGGCTACCAGAAGGACGGCAAGGGCGCGCTGTTCCAGTACGCCTATGGCAGCTACGGCATGTCGATGGATCCGTACTTCAACCAGACCGCGGTGAGCCTGCTCGATCGTGGCGTGGTGTATGCCATCGCCCATATCCGTGGCGGCCAGGAGATGGGCCGCGACTGGTACGAGAACGGCAAACTGCTGCACAAGCAGAACACCTTCAACGACTTCATCGACGTCACCCGCGGCCTGGTCGCACAGGGCTGGGCGGCGAAGGATCGCGTCGCCGCGTCCGGCGGCAGCGCCGGTGGCCTGCTGATGGGCGCCGTGGCCAACCAGGCGCCGCAGGACTACCGGGTGATGGTGGCGCAGGTACCGTTTGTCGACGTGGTCACCACCATGCTCGACCCGACCATTCCGCTGACCACCAACGAATACGACGAGTGGGGCAACCCCGAGCAGAAGCAGTATTACGACTACATGCTGTCCTACTCGCCCTACGACAACGTGAAGCAGCAGGCGTACCCGGCGCTGTTCGTGGGCACCGGCCTGTGGGATTCGCAGGTGCAGTACTGGGAGCCGGCCAAGTGGGTGGCCAAGCTGCGTGACGACAACACCGGCCATTACCCGATCCTGTTCCGCACCAACATGGAAGCCGGCCACGGCGGCAAGTCGGGGCGCTTCCAGCGCTACCGTGAACTGTCCGAGTCGTACGCGTTCGTGCTGCAGCAGCTGGGCATCGCCCAGCCGTAATGGTGCAGGGGTGCCGGGCGTTGCCTGGCATCCCGAACCGGTATCCTTGCGGCCATGAGCCAGCCCGACCCCTCCGCATCCCGCGATGCTGCCACGCCACCGCGCGTGGTGCGTTTCCGCTGGGCGTGGTGGCTGCTGGCCTACGTCAGCCTGGGCACCGGTATCGTCGGCATCTTCGTGCCGGGCCTTCCCACCACCGTATTCATCCTGATCTCGGCCTGGGCTGCCTCGCGTGGTTCCGAGCGCCTGCACAACTGGCTGCTGCAGCACCCGCGCTTCGGCCCGGCCATTGCCAACTGGCAGGCACACGGGGCGGTCAGCCGCTACGGCAAGTGGATGGCCACGATCACCATGGCAGTGTGCGCCGGCATCATGCTGTGGTGCGTGCCGATCGCCTGGGTGAAGTGGTTTTCGATCGGCAGCATGACCGTGGTGGCGATCTGGCTGTGGACCCGGCCGCTGCCGCCACCGGAGCGGTAGTGCCGGCCGCTGGCCGGCACCCCGGTTCCCTGCACCAACCGCTCAGCCGCCAATGGCTATACTCGGGGCATGAAGATCCCCCATCGAAACGCCATCCTGATTCCGCTGGCAGCGGCCTCGCTGCTGCTCCTCGCCGCCTGCGGCAACAAGGGCCCGCTGGTACTGCCGCAGAAGCCGGTGCCGGTGGAAGAAACCGTCGAACCGGTTGCCGAGCCCGCTACCGAAGCGACCCCGGCGCAGACCGAAGGCAGCGCCACCCCGGCCACGACCGTGGACCCGGCTGCACCGACCACGCAACCGGCGCCTGCACCTGCGAAGAAGGTGGGCGGCGGGAATGAGTAAGGCCGGTTCCAAGGCGCTGCGCTTCAGCAAGATGCATGGCGCGGGCAATGATTTCGTAGTGATCGACCTGCGTGACGGCACTGCGCCGCCCACGCCTGAACTGGCCGCGCGCCTGGCCGACCGCCACACCGGCGTCGGCTGCGATCAGATCCTGACTATCGAAGCGCCGCGCGCGGAAGGCTCGGTGGCGTCGTACCGCATCTGGAATGCCGACGGTTCCAATTCCGAGCAGTGCGGCAATGGCGCGCGCTGCATCGCGGCCTGGCTGGTGCGCGAGGGCAGCGCGCAGGGCGATGCATTCGTCATCGACAGCCCGCTGGCCAGCCACGAAGTGAAGGTACTGGGCGAGGGGCAGTTTGCGGTGACGATGGGCGTGCCTGCGTTCGAGCCGGTCAACGTGCCGCTGGTGGGCTTCGCCCACGCACGCGAGGAGTACCTGCTGCCGCTGCAGGGCGAGAGCGTACGCTTCGCCGCGGTGTCGATGGGCAATCCGCATGCGGTGATCGAAGTGGGCCTGATCGATGCAGCACCCGTCGAGCGCGTCGGTTCGCTGCTGCAGCAGCATGCCTCGTTCCCGCGCTCGGTGAATGTGGGTTTTGCCCAGGTGATGAGCCCGGCGCATGCACGCCTGCGCGTGTTCGAGCGCGGCGTCGGTGAAACCCTGGCCTGTGGCAGTGGTGCCTGTGCCGCGGCGGTGACCCTGATGCAGCGTGGCCGCCTGCAGCGCGACGCGCGCATCAGCCTGCCCGGGGGTGACCTGCGCATCCAGTGGCCGGGCGATGGCCAGCCGGTGGTGATGGCCGGCCCGACCGCATTCGTCTTCGAAGGGGAGTGGATCGCATGACCGAAACCGTCGACAAGCTCGGGGCCCATGAAGTCGCTGCGTGGTTGCGGCGACATCCCGGCTTCCTCAAGCAGTTCCCGGACCTGGCCCTGACCCTGGTGGTGCCACGCGACGACGGCCCGACCGCGTCGCTGGCCAGCTACCAGCTGGAAGTGCTGCGCGAGAAGAACCGCGAGCTGGCACGACGGTTGGCCGATCTGGGTGCCACCGCCCAGGTCAATGAACGCCTGGCAGTGCGCACGCATCAGCTGACCCTGGCGCTGATGAAGCAGGACAACGCCGCCGACACCCTGCGTGCGATGGCAGCCTCGCTGCAGGAAGATTTCGCCGGCGACCTGGTGCGATTGGTGGTGCACGCGCCGGTGGCCGGGCTGGAGCAGGCCGACTGGCTGCAGGTGATTGCTGCCGATGATGCGCAGCTGGGCCCGTTCCGCGATTGTCTGAACGACGGCGAGCCGATCTGCGGCCGCCTGCAGCCGGAAAAGAACGCCGTGCTGTATGGCGTGCGCAGCGAAGAAGTGCAGACCACCGCGCTGTTGCCGTTGCCGGGCGTGGGCCTGATTGCTGTGGGCAGCCACGACCCGAACCGCTTCTACCCGGGCATGGGCACGCTGTTCCTGCGCATGATGGGCGATGCGTTGGCCACCGGCCTGAAGCGCTTCCCGGGCTGAGCAGGATACGACGATGAGCGCGGTACAGGCCTTCCTGCAGCATCTGCAGGTAGAGCGGCGGATGTCGGCGCATACGCTCGATGCCTACCGCCGTGACCTGGACGCGTTGTCGGTCTGGGCCGAGCCGCGCGGTGTTGCGGTGGACGCACTCGATGCCGAGGCGCTGCGCCAGTTCGTTGCCGATGAGCACCGCAGAGGCCTGTCACCCAAAAGCCTGCAGCGCCGCTTGTCGGCCTGCCGCAGCTTCTACGCCTGGCTGTTGAAGCATGGACGCATCGAGGTCAGCCCGGCGGCGACGCTGAAGGCGCCACGCGCACCGCGCCGGTTGCCGCAGGTGCTTGACGCCGACGAAGCCGTGCAGCTGGTCGAGCTGGAACCGGAAGGTGAGCTCGGCCGCCGTGACCGCGCGCTGCTGGAACTGTTCTATTCCTCTGGCCTGCGCCTGAGCGAAGTCTGCGCGCTGACCTGGCGCGACCTGGATTTCGACAGCGGCCTGGTCAACGTGATGGGCAAGGGCAATCGCCAGCGCCGCGTGCCGTTCGGCCGGCCTGCACGCGAAGCGCTGCAGGCGTGGCGTGCGGAAAGCGGGGGCGGCCCGGCCTCGCCGGTGTTTCCCGGCCGCAACGGGCCGATCAGCCAACGCGCGGTGCAGATCCGCATCCGCCAGCTGGCGCAGCGCCAGGGCCTGTTCAAGCACGTGCACCCGCACATGCTGCGGCACAGTTTCGCCAGCCACATCCTGGAATCGTCCGGTGACCTGCGTGGCGTGCAGGAACTGCTTGGCCATGCCGACATCGCCACCACGCAGATCTACACCCACCTTGATTTCCAGCACCTGGCCAAGGTCTACGACGCCGCGCATCCACGTGCGAAGCGCCGCAGCAAGGACGACAAGGCTGAATAAACCGTCCTTGATCTGGATCAGGGCAGGGCGGGCGCTACCGGCGCATCGTGGCCGCAGGCCACGAGGACACCGCCACCATGGCGAAGCCCATACCGTTGCATCCCAAACACCCCGAGCGCATCTGCTGGGGCTGCGACCGCTACTGCGCGGCTGACGCCCTGGCCTGCGGCAATGGCTCCGGCCGCACCCAGCATCCGATCGAGACGCAGGGTGAAGACTGGTACCTCGCCTGGGGCATCGAGCCCAATCCGGACCGGCCATCGCAGGCCAAGCGCTGAACGGCAGGCGTTCCACGTTCGGGCGGCGGGGTCCGCGCGCATTGCGATGCGCTCGTTAAAAGGGCGCCCTCTTCCCATGGGGCGCCACCAAGCGCTGAACGGCAGCCATCCGCGCAGGCTTGATCGCACCCGGCGCTGTCCCCATGTCCCGTGAACAGCTATCGGAGGCCGCATGGACCCCAGTCAGAATCCCAACGTTTTCCACGCCACCACCATCGTCTGCGTCCGTCGCGGCGAGCACGTGGCCATTGCCGGCGACGGCCAGGTCACGCTGGGCCACACCGTGATGAAGGGCAATGCACGCAAGGTGCGCCGTCTCGGACGTGATGGCCAGGTGCTGGCCGGCTTCGCCGGTGCCGCCGCCGATGCCTTCACCCTGTTCGAGCTGTTCGAGGCCAAGCTGGAAAAGCACGGCCAGCTGCAGCGCGCTGCGGTCGAACTGGCCAAGGATTGGCGCACCGAGCGCCGCCTCGGCAAGCTCGAGGCCCTGCTGGCAGTGGCCGACAAGGAAACCTCGCTGATCATCAGCGGCACCGGTGATGTGATCGAGCCGGAGGACGGCATCATCGCAATCGGTTCCGGTGGTTCCTATGCACTGTCGGCCGCGCGCGCACTGATGGCGCACACCGAACTGGATGCGCGCACCATTGCCAGCGAAGCGATCGGCATTGCCGGCGACATCTGCATCTACACCAACCGCAACGTGGTGGTCGAGGAGCTGTGAGGGGCGTGCCGGCCGCTGGCCGGCAACCTCATGATCCCCCGCACGCGTGCCTGGTTGCCGGCCAGTGGCCGGCACTACCGACAATGAATCCGTGAGCACATCCATGTCGAAGATCGAAGTTTCCTCCGCCACCATGACCCCGCGCGAGATCGTGCAGGAACTGGACCGGCATATCGTGGGCCAGCACGACGCCAAGCGCGCCGTGGCCATTGCCCTGCGCAACCGCTGGCGCCGCATGCAGCTGGTGCCCGAGCTGCGCAATGAAGTGATGCCGAAGAACATCCTGATGATCGGCCCGACCGGCGTCGGCAAGACCGAGATCGCGCGTCGACTGGCCACCCTGGCCAACGCGCCGTTCGTCAAGGTTGAAGCCACCCGCTTCACCGAAGTCGGCTACGTCGGCAAGGACGTCGAGCAGATCATCCGCGACCTGGCCGATACCGCGGTCAAGCTGTACCGCGAACAGGCCAAGGTGCGCGTGCGTACCCAGGCCGAAGAACGCGCCGAAGACCGCATCCTCGATGCGCTGCTGCCGCGCCGCAGCGGTGGCATCGGTTTCGATCCGGAAGTCGCCCGCAACGAGCCGTCGGCGCAGGACAACGAGACCCGCATCAAGTTCCGCAAGATGCTGCGCAACGGTGAGCTGGACGAACGCGAGATCGAGCTCGACCTGGCTGCCAACGTCAGCATGGACATCATGACCCCGCCGGGCATGGAGGAAATGGGCCAGCAGCTGAAGTCGATGTTCGCCAACCTCGGCGGCGGCGCCAAGGCGCACAAGCGCACGCTGACCATCAAGGCCGCGCGTCCGCTGCTGATCGAGGAAGAAGCCGGCAAGCTGGTCAACGAGGACGACATCCGCACTGCCGCGATCGAGGCCTGCGAGCAGCACGGCATCGTCTTCATCGACGAGATCGACAAGGTTGCCAAGCGTGGTGACAACGTGGGTGGTGGCGACGTCTCGCGCGAAGGCGTGCAGCGCGACCTGCTGCCGCTGGTGGAAGGCTCCAACGTGTCCACCAAGTACGGCACGATCAAGACCGATCACATCCTGTTCATTGCTTCGGGTGCGTTCCACCTGGCCAAGCCCAGCGATCTGATTCCGGAGCTGCAGGGCCGCTTCCCGATCCGCGTGGAGCTGGGTGCGCTGAGCAAGGGTGATTTCGTGCGTATCCTGACCGAGCCGAAGGCCGCGCTGACCAAGCAGTACGAAGCGCTGCTGGCCACCGAAGGCGTCAAGGTCAGCTTCACTGCCGACGCCATCGATCGTCTGGCCGAGATCGCCTTCCAGGTGAACGAGCGCCAGGAGAACATCGGTGCCCGTCGCCTGCACACCGTACTGGAGCGCCTGTTGGATTCGCTCAGCTACGAGGCACCGGACCGCGACGGCGAAACCCTGGCCATCGACAGCGCTTACGTCGATGCGCACCTGGGTGAGCTGGTGCAGGACCCGGACCTGAGCCGCTACATCCTGTAACGCCCGACGCTGCAAAGCATGAGGCCGCCGAAAGGCGGCCTTTTGCGTTGGCAGTCAGCGCGAGTGCCGTGTGCGGTAGGCCTGCAGCACCTGGTCGATCACCGCACTGGTGCGGGCGGCGCTGATGCCGTTGGATGGTGAGTGGCCGCTGCCGCGCAGCTCATCCACCAGAGTGGCGATCAACGGCTGCTGGATCGACGGCGGGTTCGGGATGTCGAACGCCTGCACGCCCGCTTCCGTCTCCAGAACCACTGGAACGTCCTCGAAGGTGGCAAAGCGCAGTTGTCCGCGATCGCCGGTGATTTCGATTTCATCCTGGCGGCGGAACGCGCAGAAACTCCATTGCGCGATGCCGTGCGCCCCCGTCCCGGTGCGGAAGCACATCGAAACGCTGTCCTCGGCGGCGTAGGCGCCGGTCAACGAGCTGGCCAGGCCACGCACATCGCTCAGCGGCCCCAGCAGTTGATCCAGCAGGTCCAGGGTGTGCGAGCCCAGATCGACGAACAGCCCGCCGCCGGCGATCGCCGGGTTGGTCCGCCAGAAGTCCGGCGATGCAGCGTTCGCCGAATGCGGCCGGTGCAGGGTGGTGCGCACGCTGCGCGGCGTGCCGATCGTGCCGCTGTCCAGCAGCCGCTTCACCTGCGCGAAGCGGGGCAGGGCGCGGCGGTAGTAGGCCACGAACACCGGCACGCCACTGCGCGCGCTGGCTTCAATGATGCGCTGGCACTCGCCGTGATCCATGGCCATCGGCTTTTCGATGTAGACCGGCTTGCCCGCGGCAATCGCCTGCAATGCGTAGTGCATGTGCGTGGAGGGCGGCGTCGCAACGTAGATCGCGTTCACTTCCGGGTCGGCGATGAGTGCATCGGCGTCCGCGTACCAGCGGGGAATCGCATGGCGCCGCGCATAATCCTCGGCCAATGCCGCATTGCGGCGCATGACCGCGGCCACCCGTGAGCCCGGCGTGTTGGCCAGGGCCGGCCCGCTCTTCTTCTCGGTGACGCTGCCACAGCCGATGAAGCCCCACACCACGTTGTCCAGGATCATCACGATGCGTCCAGAAAAGGGAAGGTCCGCCGGGTTCAACCCAACAGTGAGCGTAATCGATCACCGGCGGAGGCGGAGACATCGGCACCGGTGGGCAGGAAGCAACGAAGCTGCCACTGCCGGGTCCGGATCGCGTCCTTTGCGGTCGGCGTGCTCCACGGCGGATAGACACGGAGGGCGCGCTTTCCGCCCTCGCCATCGCGCGACATCACGCCGCGCTCGATCAGCAGGTCACGACTGAAGATGAACTGTCCGCGCTGTGTTCCGTCGAAGACCGCGATCACCACGAAGTGCACAGCATCGGCTGCATCCAATGGAGCGATATCAGAACCGGGGGCGGGGCGCTTCCACAGGGTTACGAACTGGCCGGTCTTGGTGGGGGTGATCTTCGCGACGCGGAACACGATGCTGTGACCCTCAAGGGCAAAGCGGCAGGCACCGTACTCTGCGCTTTCCGCTTCCGCCACGATCGGTCCGGTCAACTGCAGCCCTGCGGGCAGGTAGAGATCGTGCAGTGCCGCAGTGGCGGCAGCAATGCCGCTCATGCTTCCGGCAGCGGCTCGGGCACCGTTCCGGGCACGAACACGCCTTCTTTCACGTAGGCGGCCAGGGTCATGTCCAGCGCAAGCATGCCGTCGCGCTTGAGGTCCATCAGTTCCGGTTCGACCATCGCGCCATGCAGTACGCCCAGCACAGTGGCGTGCAGCATGCGCGCGGCGATCTTCGGGTCCGCGCCTTCGCGCAGCTGGCCCAGGTCCTGGGCCCGGCGCAGGGCGCGCTCCATCCGGTCCAGCGCGTCGCGGAAGCCGGCCTGCTGCATTTCGGTCAGCACCTTGGTATCGGCCGAGGCGTCGCTGCGCAGCATGATCTCCATGGTCTTGCGCAGGCGTTCGTCCTCGGACAGCTCGATGAACGAGTGGATCATCACTGCGCGCAGGTCGTGCACCGGTGTGTCGCGCTGGTCGGTGGAGGTGCGCTCCAGTTCCTGCATGAAGGGCAGGTGCACCCGTTCGACGATCGCGGCCAGCACCTCGCTCTTGTTCTTGAAGTGCCAGTACACCGCGCCACGGGTATAGCCGGCGCGGGCACCGATCATCTCCAGCGTGGTACGGGCCACGCCGTGTTCATGGAAGCAGGCTTCGGCGGCGTCAAGGATGCCTTCCCGGGTTGCCTGGGTGTCCTCTTTGGTCTTGCGGGCCATGGGTGTGGGTACGAGTGCGGGTGAAACGTGGCTGAATTGTACCGGTTTACAAACAAACAAGCATGTATGTATATTTCGCACCCATCATTCCCGTCGTGTGCGTGGCAGGCCCGTCCGGCTCCCACTCCACCCGGGTGGGCGCTGTTCGCACGGTCTTCACCTTCGCTGGTGGAGGGTCCGCCGTATCAGCGCTGGCTGAGACCCTTTCCTTCAAGAGCCTTTCCGTCATGTTGCTGAGCCGAATCCGACCCTTTGCACTGTCGCTGGCAATCGCCGCGACCGTGGCTGCCTGCGGCGGCCAACCCCAGGCCCCCGAACAGGGCCCGGGTGACGTCACAGTGGTCACGCTGAAGTCCGAGACCGTGGGCCTGACCCGCGAGCTGCCGGGCCGTACCAACGCCTTCCTGGTCGCCGAAGTGCGTCCGCAGGTCAACGGCATCGTCGCCAAGCGCCTGTTCACCGAGGGCGGCATGGTCAAGGCCGGCGAGCCGCTATACCAGATCGAGGACGCCAGCTACCGCGCACAGGCCAACAGTGCCCGTGCGCAGCTGGCGCGTGCCGAGGCCACCGCCAACGCCGCGCGCCTGAGCGCCAAGCGCATCACCGAGCTGGCCAAGGTTGATGCGGTCAGCCAGCAGGACCTGGAAAACGCGGTGGCCGCGCAGAAGCAGGCCGAGGCTGACGTGGGCGCCGCCAAGGCCTCGCTGGATGCGGCCAACGTCACTCTGGGCTACGCCCGCATCACCGCCCCGATCAGCGGCCGCATCGGCAAGTCCAGCGTCACCCAGGGTGCGCTGGTCAGCGCCGGCCAGGCCAATGCACTGGCCACCGTGCAGCAGCTGGACCCGATCTATGTCGACCTGACCCAGTCCTCGGCCGAGCTGCTGCAGCTGCGTCGTGAGCTGGCCGCGGGCCGCCTGCAGGACAACCAGACGCTGCCGGTCAGCATCCTGATGGAAGACGGCAGCACCTTCGAGCACAAGGGTACGCTGGAATTCTCCGAAGTCAGCGTCGACCCGGCCACTGGCAGCTTCGGCCTGCGCGTGAAGGTGGACAATCCGGATGGCCTGCTGATGCCGGGCACGTACGTGCGCGCGGTGATCGGCGGCGGTGTGCGCAGCGATGCAGTGCTGGTGCCGATGGCCGGCATCGCCCGCGATCCGAAGGGTGACACCTCCGCGATGGTGGTCGACAAGGACAACAAGGTCGAAGTGCGCCCGGTCAAGGTCAGCCGCACGGTCGGCGACAAGTGGCTGGTCGAGGACGGTCTGAAGGCCGGCGACAAGGTCATTGTCGAAGGCCTGCAGAAGATCGGCCCCGGCATGCCGGTCAAGGCCACCGAGAAGGGCGCTGCTCCGGCCAAGCCGGCAGCGGCCGCCCAGCCTGCCGCTCCGGCCGGCGACGCGAAGTAAGCGGAGAACCCCATGGCACGCTTTTTCATCGATCGACCCATCTTTGCATGGGTGATCGCCATCATCATCATGCTCGCCGGCGGCCTGGCCCTGTTCAAGCTGCCGGTCTCGATGTACCCCAACGTCGCACCGCCGGCGGTGGAAATCAGCGCCACCTACCCGGGTGCATCGGCCAAGGTGGTCGAGGACTCGGTGACGCAGATCATCGAGCAGAACATGAAGGGCCTTGATGGCCTGATCTATTTCTCCTCCAACAGCTCGTCCAACGGCCAGGCCACCATCACCCTGACCTTCGAGAGCGGCACCAACCCGGACATCGCCCAGGTGCAGGTGCAGAACAAGCTGCAGCTGGCCATGCCGCTGCTGCCGCAGGAAGTGCAGCGGCAGGGCATCAACGTGGCCAAGTCCAGCTCGGGCTTCCTGAACGTCATTGCGTTCGTGTCCGAGAACGGCAGCATGGACGCCAACGACATCGCCGACTACGTCGGTTCCAATGTCGTCGACCGTCTGAGCCGCGTGCCGGGCGTGGGCAACATCCAGGTGTTCGGTGGCAAGTACGCCATGCGCATCTGGCTGGACCCGAACAAGCTGCATACCTATGGCCTGTCGGTTGCGGAAGTGACCGCAGCAGTCAAGGCACAGAACGCCCAGGTGGCCATCGGCCAGCTCGGCGGCGCGCCGTCGATCAAGGGCCAGCAGCTCAACGCCACCATCAATGCGCAGTCGCGCCTGCAGACCCCGGAACAGTTCCGCAACATCATCGTGCGCGGTGCGCAGGACGGTGCCGAACTGCGCCTGGGCGATGTCGCCCGCGTCGAACTGGGTGCAGAGTCCTACGACTTCGTCACCCGCTACAACGGCCAGCCGGCCAGCGGCCTGGCGGTTACCCTGGCCACCGGCGCCAACGCGCTGGATACCGCGGCCGGCGTGGATGCCGCGCTGCAGGACATGAAGAGCTTCTTCCCGGCCGGCCTGAAGGCCGAGATCCCGTACGACACCACCCCGTTCGTGCGCGTGTCGATCAAGGGCGTGGTGCAGACCCTGATCGAAGCGATCGTGCTGGTGTTCGTGGTGATGTACCTGTTCCTGCAGAACTTCCGCGCCACCCTGATCCCGACCATCGCCGTGCCGGTGGTGCTGCTGGGTACCTTCGGCGTGCTGGCGATGCTGGGCTTCTCGGTGAACATGCTGACCATGTTCGCGATGGTGCTGGCGATCGGCCTGCTGGTGGACGATGCCATCGTGGTGGTGGAGAACGTCGAGCGCATCATGTCCGAGGAAGGACTGTCGCCGCTTGAGGCCACCCGCAAGTCGATGGGCCAGATCACCGGCGCGCTGGTGGGTATCGGCCTGGTGCTGTCGGCGGTGTTCGTGCCGATGGCCTTCATGAGCGGCTCCACCGGCGTGATCTACCGCCAGTTCTCGGCCACGATCGTTTCGGCGATGGCGCTGTCGGTGCTGGTCGCGATCGTGCTGACCCCGGCGCTGTGCGCGACCATGCTCAAGCCGCTGAAGAAGGGTGAGCACCACGTCGCACACAAGGGCTGGTCCGGTCGTTTCTTCAATGGTTTCAACCGCGGCTTCGACCGCACCAGCGAAAGCTACCAGCGCGGTGTGCGCGGCATCATCCACCGTCCGTGGCGCTTCATGGGCATCGTGGCGGCACTGTTCGTGCTGATGGGCGTGCTGTTCGTGCGCCTGCCCAGCTCGTTCCTGCCCAACGAAGACCAGGGCGTGCTGATGGCGCTGGTGCAGGCGCCGGTCGGTGCCACCCAGGAACGTACGCTGGAATCGATCGCGGCACTGGAAAACCACTTCCTGCAGAACGAGAAGGATGCGGTGGACTCGGTGTTCTCGGTGCAGGGCTTCAGCTTCGCCGGTATGGGCCAGAACGCGGGCATGGCATTCGTCAAGCTGAAGGACTGGAGCGAGCGTGACGCCGACAATGGCGTGATGCCGATCACCGGTCGCGCGATGGCGGCACTGGGCCAGATCAAGGATGCCTTCATCTTCGCCTTCCCGCCGCCGGCCATTCCGGAACTGGGTACCGCTTCGGGCTACACCTTCTTCCTGAAGGACAACAGCGGCCAGGGCCACGAGGCACTGGTGGCCGCGCGCAACCAGCTGCTGGGCCTCGCCGCCGGCAGCAAGAAGCTGGCCAACGTGCGCCCGAACGGCCAGGAAGACACGCCGCAGTTCCGCATCGACATCGATGCAGCCAAGGCGACCTCGCTGGGGCTGTCGATCGACCAGATCAACGGTACCTTGGCCGCCGCATGGGGCAGCTCGTACATCGACGACTTCGTCGATCGTGGCCGCGTCAAGCGTGTGTTCGTGCAGGCCGACCAGCCGTTCCGCATGGTGCCGGAGGACTTCGATCTCTGGTCCGTGAAGAACGACAAGGGTGAGATGGTGCCGTTCAGTGCCTTCGCCACCAAGCACTGGGATTACGGTTCGCCGCGCCTGGAACGCTACAACGGTGTGTCGGCGATGGAAATCCAGGGCGAACCGGCCCCGGGTGTCGCGTCCGGTGATGCCATGGCCGAGATCGAACAGCTGGCCAAGCAGCTGCCGGCGGGCTTCGGCATCGAGTGGACGGCGATGTCCTACCAGGAACGCCAGGCCGGCTCGCAGACGCCGCTGCTGTACACGCTGTCGCTGATGATCGTGTTCCTGTGCCTGGCCGCGATGTATGAAAGCTGGAGCGTGCCGACCGCGGTGCTGCTGGCGGCCCCGCTGGGTATCCTCGGCGCGGTGCTGGCCAATACCTTCAAGGGCCTGGAACGCGACATCTACTTCCAGGTGGCGATGCTGACCACGGTGGGCCTGACCAGCAAGAACGCGATCCTGATCGTCGAGTTCGCCAAGGAAAACCTGGAGAAGGGGGCCAGCCTGATCGAGTCGATCATGCACGCCGTGCGCGACCGCTTGCGCCCGATCGTGATGACCTCGCTGGCCTTCGGCATGGGCGTGGTGCCGCTGGCAATCTCCACCGGTGCCGGCTCCGGTGCCAAGCAGGCGATCGGCACCGGTGTGCTTGGCGGCATGATCGTCGGCACCGTGCTCGGCGTGTTCTTCGTGCCGCTGTTCTTCGTGGTGGTGCAGCGCGTGTTCAAGCGCAAATCCTCCACGTAAGCGAAACGGTAGTGCCGGCCGCTGGCCGGCACCTACTGCCCGCGTGATGTGAATCCAACGAGGTTGCCGGCCAGCGGCCGGCACTACCTCCTGCCATCCGGCAGTACCGATGGAAGTCATTCCCATGAAAAGTGCATCCCTGTTCCTTTCCATTGCCGCCGCGCTCGCGCTCGCCGGCTGCTCCACCCTGGTGCCGAAGAACACCGCCGTTGCTCCGGCCATTCCGGCGCAGTGGCCGGCCGAGGCCGCGCAGGGCGAGGTGGCCGATGTCGCCGCCGTCGGCTGGCGCGACTTCTTCACCGATGCGCGCCTGCAGCAGGTGATCGACCAGTCGCTGCAGAACAACCGCGACCTGCGCGTGGCCGTACTCAACGTTGAACGCGCGCGCGGCCAGTACCGCGTACAGCGCGCCGACCGTGTGCCCGGCGTGGCAGTCACCGGCCAGATGGACCGCCGTGGTACCGACGCCGGTGTCACCGAGCAGTTCACCGCCGGTGTTGGCGTAGCCGAGTTCGAGCTGGATCTGTTCGGCCGCGTGCGCAATCTCAGTGAAGCGGCGCTGCAGCAGTACTTCGCCGTGGCCGCCAACCGCCGCAACGCGCAGCTGAGCCTGGTGGCCGAGACCGCCACGGCGTGGCTGACCTACGGGGCTGATGCGCAGCGGCTGAAGATCGCCGATGCCACGCTGAAGACCTACGAGGATTCGCTGCGCCTGGCCGAGGCCCGCCACGAGCGTGGTGGCAGTTCGGCGCTGGAGCTGACCCAGACCCGTACCCTGGTCGAGACCGCACGTACGGATGCTGCACGCCTGCGTGGCCAGCTGGCCCAGGACCGCAATGCGCTGGCGCTGCTGGCCGGTGGCCAGTTGGATCCGGCACTGCTGCCGGACAGCATCGAACCGCAGCTGCTGGCACTGGCACCGCCGCCGGCCGGCCTGCCCAGCGACGTGTTGCTGCAGCGCCCGGACATCATGGCCGCCGAACACCAGCTGCTGGCGGCCAACGCCAACATCGGTGCGGCACGCGCGGCGTTCTTCCCGAGCATCTCGCTGACCGGCAGCATCGGTAGTGGTTCGAGCGAATTGTCCAACCTGTTCGACAGTGGGACCCGCGTGTGGAGCTTCCTGCCGAAGATCACGCTGCCGATCTTCCAGGGCGGCAAGCTGCGCGCCAATCTGGCCATCGCCAATGCGGACCGTGACATTGCGCTGGCGCAGTACGAGAAGTCGATCCAGGTGGGCTTCCGCGAAACCGCCGATGCGCTGGCGTTGAACGTCAGTCTGGATGAGCAGGTGAGTTCACAGCAGCGCCTGGTGGAAGCGGCCGAACAGGCCAACCGCCTGTCGCAGGCACGCTACGACGCTGGCCTGGACAGCTTCGTGACCCTGCTTGATGCGCGCCGTACCGCCTACAACGCGCAGCAGACCCAGCTGCAGGCG
This sequence comes from Stenotrophomonas genospecies 3, assembly GCF_054473855.1. Taxonomy (NCBI): domain Bacteria; kingdom Pseudomonadati; phylum Pseudomonadota; class Gammaproteobacteria; order Lysobacterales; family Lysobacteraceae; genus Stenotrophomonas; species Stenotrophomonas genospecies 3. The sequence continues at coordinate 308,219 of NZ_JBTMUR010000001.1, read as the reverse complement.
CAACTGGCCCAGCAGGCCAACCGCATCACCCTGTACAAGGTGCTGGGCGGCGGCTGGCACGAGCGCGGGTAAGCAGTGCTTCTGGTAGGTGCCAACCTTGGTTGGCACGGATGCGTCAGCGCAGGCGGCTGGCCCTGTGCCAACCAAGGTTGGCACCTACCTGGAGATCGAGGGTAATGCCGGCCGCGGGCCGGCATTGTCATTTCAGGAACTGCTACACCGCTTCATCGTCGCGCCGCGCTGCATGGCAGGCGCGTACCCGCGCCAGCGCGTCGCCGGCTTCGCGCGCCATCTGCTCGTACTCGCGGCGGATCTCCTCCAGCCGCTCCTCGTCCAGTTCTTCCAGATCCAACAGTTCGTTGTTGGCTTCGGCCGTCGCGCGGATCAGCTCGTCCAGCTTGATCTGCATCGCGGCGGTATCTGCGTTCTGCGTGTGCTGGATCAGGAACACCATCAGGAAGGTGATGATGGTGGTACCGGTGTTGATCACCAGCTGCCAGGTGTCGTTGAAACCGAATACCGGGCCACTGATGCCCCAGATCACCACGATCGCTACCGCGGCCAGGAAGGTCCACGGCGAGCCGGTGGCGGCCGCGGCCTTCTTGGCGATCGTATTGAACAGGTTGCGTGCTTTCATCGTCGTCGTCCCACTCAGGTGACGAGGATGATCGGCAGCGGCTCGTGCAGGGGCTGTGCAGCTCAGGCGCGCAGGCGCGGGGCGTCCTGCAGGCGCACCGGGCTGGTCTGGTAGACGTGCTGCCAGCAACGGTCGACGAATTCGCGGGCCTGGGCTTCGCTCAGGCGCGGCATGATCTGCAGGGCGTACTGGGTCTGGAACATCTCGTCGCGCTGCGCATTGCTGGCGCGCGGCTGGGTGATCAGCGAATCGCAAGCGAACTTGATCCACGGTACGTACGAGCCGAACGAGTTGTGCGCCAATGCACCGTCGGCATGCTGGCGGCGCCAGTGGTCAAGCTCAGCGTCAACATTGATGACCGGGGGAATGGTGGGGACTTCGGCGTGCATGTCGATCCAATCGGTTGAAGTGGATGGGAGTGGGGGTTCATCGCAGTGTGGCCCGGACCCCGGTGGATACCGCGTCAGGGAGATGTGCAGCCGGCGTTGCGATTGCCTATCAGTTGCGCATGCTCGACCGCGCCCATCTCTTCGGCCATGTCGGCCATGGCATTGCAGAGGCGTTCGTGTTCGAGCGGATGGCCGCGCACCAGTTCCAGCTGCAGGCCCTGGTAAGCGGTCCAGAACCGGGCGCCACGCTGATGCAGCGCGAACTGCTGCTGCAGGCGCTTGCGGATGGCGTCAAGGATCGGGTCGGGCGTGGGGCGTACGGCGTGCGCGCACATGGCTGGCTCCGCCGGGGAAGGAAGGTCCCGGTAGCCCCACCCTAGGCGCGACGCTGGGGCGGGGTGTTACCGCAGCGTGTGCACGGGGCACGGCTGACTGTGCGCGGGTTCACGGCTGGCGCCGCAAACGCTGCCGGCACTAGGGCGTGCCGGCACTGAAGCGTTCATTAAGCGGGTTCAACAGCACACTGCGTGGTGCTCATTCACCGATGTCTTCGTTCCAGATCTCGGGATGCTGCGCAATGAAGCCGCCGAGCAGATCGACGCATTCCTGGTTGTCGAGGTCGATCACGTTGACGCCGTTTTCGCGCAACCAGTCGATGCCGCCCTGGAATGTGCGCGATTCGCCCACCACCACGGTGCCGATGTTGAACTGGCGCACCAGGCCCGAGCAGTACCAGCAAGGCGCCAGCGTGGTGACCATGATGGTGTCCTGGTAGCGGCGCTGGCGGCCGGCCTTGCGGAACGCATCGGTTTCGCCGTGCACCGACGGGTCGCCTTCCTGCACGCGGCGGTTGTGGCCGCAGCCGAGCAGGCGGCCGTCGTTGTGGTACAGCGCCGCGCCGATCGGCACGCCGCCCTCGGCCAGGCCCTGGCGGGCTTCGGCGATGGCGGTCTGCAGCAGGGCCTGGTAGTCGGGCGTGGTGATCATGCGGGGCTCCGGTAAGTCGTGGCCCGCCATGATACGGGCAGGGGGTGCCGCTGGCCCCCGGCGGTGCGATAATCGGGGCCATGAGCGAATCCCCCTACAAAGCCGGTACCACCCATTTCGGGTTCCGCGACGTCGCCGCCAAGGACAAGCAGAAGCTGGTCGGCCAGGTGTTCACCTCGGTCGCGCGCAACTACGACCTGATGAACGACCTGATGAGCCTGGGCGTGCACCGGGCGTGGAAGCGCTACTACGTGGCGACCGCGCAGGTGAAGCCGGGCGACCGTGTGCTCGACCTGGCCGGCGGCACCGGCGATATCGCCGCCCTGCTGAAGGAGCGCGTTGGCGCCGAGGGCTCGGTGGTGCTGGGCGACATCAACGCCGGCATGTTGTCGGTCGGCCGTGACCGCCTGACCAACCGCGGCCTGGTGCTCGGCCTGGACTACGTGCAGTGCAACGCCGAAGCCCTGCCGTTCCCGGACAACAGCTTCGACCTGGTCACCATCGCCTTCGGCCTGCGCAACGTGACCGACAAGGACGCTGGCCTGCGCGAGATGTACCGCGTGCTGAAGGTGGGCGGCCAGGCCCGCGTGCTGGAGTTCTCCGAAGTCACCGCCGACTGGTTCAAGCCGATCTACGACTTCCACTCGTTCAAGATCCTGCCCAAGCTGGGCAAGCTGTTCGCCAACGATTCGGACAGCTACCAGTACCTGGCCGAGAGCATCCGCAAGCACCCGCCGCAGGACGAACTGAAGGCGATGATGGGGCAGGCCGGCTTCGAGCGCTGCCACTACAAGAACCTGACCGGCGGCATTGTTTCGATCCACTCCGGCTACAAGCTGTAGTTCCTGCTCTGGTAGGTGCCAACCTTGGTTGGCACACGCCGGCCGCGAGCGATGAAAGATCCGTGCCAACCAAGGTTGGCACCTACCGGTAGAAGCCAGCCTTGGTTGGCATGCGCCCGAGGCGCAGCGCAGCCCCGGCGGCCCGTACCGCGTCCGCCGCCATTCCGGTAGAGGCCAACCTTGGTTGGCATGCGCCGGAGGCGCAGGATCGGCCCCGGCCGCCATTACCCCGCACCGCGCAACGCCTGCGGAGCCGGAGGGAGTTACCATTGGGGGTCTGATCCCCGTAACGGTCCCGATTCATGCGTAATCCGCTGATGCTCCTTCCGCTGGCCGTGGCCCTGGCCGCCGGCTGCTCCCAGGAGGCGGCTGCACCCGCCGCCGCCCCGACTGCCGCCAAGGCCCCCGCCGCCCCCGTGAACGCCGAGAACCGCAGCCACGACGAAAGCTCGTACGCCGAGCCGGACAAGGTCGTCATCAAGGACATCGCGCTGGATCTGAAGCTGGACTTCGACCAGAAGCAGATCGGCGGCACCGCCACCTACACCCTGGAATGGAAGCAGAAGGACGCCAAGCAGCTGGTGCTCGACACCCGCGAGCTGACCGTGTCCAAGGTCGAGGCCGTCGCTGCCGATGGCGCGCGCAGCCCGTTGAAGTTCGAGCTGGCCGCCGCTGACAAGGTGTTCGGCAGCAAGCTGACCATCGAAGCCCCGGAACAGCCGGCCAAGGTGGAAGTGACCTACCACACCGCGCCGACCGCCTCGGGCCTGCAGTGGCTGGCACCGTCGATGACCGAGGGCAAGAAGCTGCCCTTCATGTTCAGCCAGTCGCAGGCCATCCACGCCCGTTCCTGGGTGCCGCTGCAGGACACCCCGAGCGTGCGCTTCACCTACAGCGCGCACGTGGTCTCGCGCCCGGACGTGATGGTGCTGATGAGCGCCGACAACGATCCGAAGGCCGCGCGTGACGGTGACTACACCTTCAAGATGCCGCAGCCGATTCCGTCCTACCTGCTGGCCATCGCGGCCGGCGACCTGGTGTTCGAGCCGATCTCCGGCCGCTCCGGCGTCTGGGCCGAGCCGACCATGGTCAACAAGGCCGCCAAGGAATTCGAAGACACCGAGAAGATGATCGGTGCCGCCGAGAAGCTGTACGGCGAATACCGCTGGGGCCGTTACGACATGCTGGTGCTGCCGCCGTCGTTCCCGTTCGGCGGCATGGAGAACCCGCGCCTGACCTTCGCCACCCCGACCGTGATCGTCGGTGACAAGTCTCTGGTCTCGCTGGTCGCCCACGAACTGGCGCACAGCTGGTCGGGCAACCTGGTGACCAACGCCAGCTGGAAGGACATCTGGCTCAACGAAGGCTTCACCACCTACGTCCAGGGCCGCATCACCGAAGCTCTGTACGGCAAGGAAATGGCCGAGATGGAGAAGCAGATCGACCAGACCGATCTGCTGGCCGAAGTGAAGGACATGAGCCCGGCCGACCAGGCGCTGGCGCTGCCGCCGCTGAACGAGCGTGACCCCGACGAAGCCCTGAGCCAGGTCGCCTACGTCAAGGGTTCGTGGTTCCTGGAGTTCCTGGAACAGCGCTTCGGCCGCGAAACCTTCGATCCGTTCCTGCGTGGCTGGTTCGATGACCACGCCTTCCAGAGCGCGAACACCGACCAGTTCGTCGAGTACCTGAAAAAGAACCTGCTGCCGAAGAATCCGTCGGCAGTGACCGAGGCCGAACTGAAGGCGTGGCTGGACGAGCCGGGCATCCCGGCGTTCGCGGCCAAGGCGCAGTCGCGCAACTTCAGCAGCGTCGATACCGCGCGCATCGCCTTTGCCAGCGCCGGCACCGTGCCGAGCAGCCAGGTCATCGCCGACTGGAGCACGCAGGAATGGGTGCGCTTCATCGACGGCCTGGGCGCGACCCAGCCGCTGGACAAGCTGGCCACGCTGGACAAGGCCTTCCACTTCACCGGCACCCCGAATGGCGAAATCGCCATGCGCTGGTACCCGCTGGCGATCCGCAGCGGCTACGAGCAGGCCAATGAAGGCGCGGCCGCCTTCATCGAGCGCGTCGGCCGTCGCAAGCTGATCCTGCCGATCTACGCCGAACTGGTGAAAACTCCGAAGGGGCTGGAGCTGGCCAAGCAGGCCTTCGAAAAGGCCAAGCCGGGCTACCACCCGATCACCACCGCCTCGGTCCAGGACATGCTGGCCAAGGCCGAAGCCAAGTAAGAAAACGCGCCGGGCATCCCCCGGCGCTTTTTTTGTAGAGTCGAGCTTGCTCGACTGGCTCTTCAACAGCAGTCGAGCAAGCTCGACTCTACAGATATGCGAAAACACGAAGGACCTCCGCCATGAAACGACTGATCCTGCTCACCGCCTGTACCCTGGCCCTGGCTGCCTGCAGCAACCCCGAGGAAGAGCGCAAGGCGCAGGAAGCCGCCGCAGCCGCCGTGCAGGCGCAGAAGGAAGCCAAGGCCGAAGACGTGGCCAAGCAGTACGACATGGCCGTGGCCGCACAGGACTGGGAGCGTGCGCGCCTGCATGGCGCCTCGCTGCTGGATCAATACAAGGACACCGCCGCCGCCGAGCGCATCGCCGCCGGCTTCGACGAGGTCAAGGCCAAGGGCGATGCTGCGCGCGACCTGCGCCGCATGCAGGCGCTGTGGCAGTACAACCAGATCCCGGTGGGCAACAAGGGCAACCAGGTTTCGGCGCAGATCTACAGCAAGGAACGGGTGGATGTGGATGGCAGCGGTGCCAAGCCGGTGCAGCTGGTGTTCCGCGATCACCCGGAGTGGAAGCGGCATGCCTACCTGGTGCTGCAGGCCGGCGATTTCCGCTGCCCGCAGTGCACGGTGAAGGTGACCGTGGACGACGGCAAGCCAATTTCCATGGCGGCGTGGCGGCCGAAGACCGATGAAGCCATCGCGCTGTTCATCACCGACCAGAAGGCGCTGTGGAAGCTGGCGCGCAAGGGCAAGTCGATCAGCATCGAGTTCCCGGTCAAGGCCGGCGGCACGCGTACCGCCGTGTTCGAAACCGGTGGTGTCGACGCCAGCCGCATGCCGCAGTGGTGGCAGTGATGGTTGCGGCGGGCAGCGCAGTGCACGCGTTGTCCGCGATCCGGCACTGGGTGTTTGACATGGACGGCACTCTGACGGTGGCCGTGCATGACTTCGCCGCGATCCGCCGCGCGCTGCAGATCGCCGCGGAGGAAGACATCCTCGACCACATCGCGGCGCTGCCGGACGCATCGGCGCAGGCCAAGCGTGAGTGGCTGCTGGAACACGAGCGCACGCTGGCCGAGGACGCGCTGCCGGCACCGGGCGCGGTGAAGCTGCTGCGCGCGCTGGCGGCGGCGGGCTGCCGGCTGGGCATCCTGACCCGCAACGACCATGCGCTGGCGAAGCTGACCCTGGACGCGATCGGGGTCGGGGAGCTGTTCGACGATGCCGACATCATTGGCCGCGATGAAGCGGTGCCCAAGCCGTCGCCGGATGGCCTGCAGCAGCATCTTCGACGCTGGGGAATCGGGGCTGCGGAGGCGGTGATGGTCGGAGACCACGCCTATGACCTGGAGTGCGGCCGCGCCGCGGGCACCCACACCGTGCTGGTCAATCTGCCGGAGAACCCGTGGCCGGGCAGTGCCGACTGGCATTTCGCCGATTGCCGCGACCTGTTGGCCGCCTGGCAGCAGAAGGGGTAGTGCCGGCCGCTGGCCGGCAGTGTCGACCAAGGTCGACACCTACCAAGGCACAGCGTGTCGACCAAGGTCGACACCTACCGAGCGGGTGCGCGGGCAGTTCGGCTTACGCGCCCAGCGCGTAACCGAACTGCTGCTTGAACTGCTCGTTGAACTCATCGAAGGTGAAGCGCTGGTTCTGCGTGCCCGGGTGCTCGACCTTCAGTGCGCCCATCAGGTTGCCCATGCGGCCGATGGTCAGCCAGTCGTAGCCCTTCTGGATGCCGTAGATCAGGCCCGCACGGAAGGCGTCGCCACAGCCGGTCGGGTCGACCACGCGGCGCTCGTGCGCCGGCGGGATGTCGTAGCTCTTTTCCGGGGTGTGGATGACCGCGCCCTTCGGGCCGCGGGTGGTGATGTAGGCCTTGACCCGGCTGACGATCTCCTTCTCGTCCCAGCCGGTGCGTTCCTGCAGCAGGTTCGACTCGTAGTCGTTGACCACCACGTAGTCGGCCTGGTCGATGAAGGCGCGCAGCTCCGGGCCGTTGAACAGCGGCATGGCCTGGCCCGGGTCGAAGATGAACGGAATGCCGTCTTCGTGGAATTCCTGCGCGTTCTGGATCATGCCTTCGCGGCCGTCCGGGCCGACCAGGCCCAGGGTCACGCCCGGTACGCCACGCACGTGGTTTTCGTAGGAGCGCATCATCGCGCCCGGGTGGAAGGCGGTGATCTGGTTGTTGTCGTGGTCGGTGGTGATGAACGCCTGCGGGGTGAACAGCTCATCGATCACGCGCACGCGCGACAGGTCGATGCCCAGGCCGTCGAAGTATTCGCGGTACGGGCCGAAGTCCGAACCCACGGTGCCCATCGGGATCGGCTGGCCGCCCAGCAGGTGCAGGTTGTAGGCGATGTTGCCGGCGCAGCCGCCGAACTCGCGGCGCATGCGCGGCACCAGGAAGGACACGTTCAGGATGTGCACCTTGTCCGGCAGGATGTGATTCTTGAACTGGTCCGGGAACACCATGATGGTGTCGAAGGCAAGAGAACCACAGATCAGAGCGGACATCGATGTAAGCCTATGCGGTGAATTTTGGGGTGGGCCGGCCCGGTTCGGCGGGCAAGCAAACGGCGCCCTTGGGCGCCCGACGGCGCAAAGGTTACCCGCTGGTGCCGCTCAGGGCCAGAACCGGGTGAGACCCGATCAGGCCGAAAGCCTGTGAAGACGCGGGTTCAGCTAGTTTTTTCCTTGCTCGGCGGCAGGCGGGTTGCTAGGCTTGTCGGCCTCGATTTCTGCCCATTTTTTCGCCATCCCGCGGCGGGCACGACACCCCTCAGGACTCCTTCCTCAGATGTTCAAGAAACTCCGTGGCATGTTCTCCAACGACCTGTCCATCGACCTGGGCACGGCCAACACCCTCATCTACGTGCGCGGGCAGGGGATCGTGCTGAACGAGCCGTCGGTCGTGGCCGTGCGCCAGGACCGTGCCATTGGTGGTACCCGCTCGGTGGCAGCCGTAGGCGCCGAAGCCAAGCAGATGCTTGGCCGTACCCCGGGCCACATCACCACCATCCGCCCGATGAAGGACGGCGTCATCGCCGACTTCACCTACACCGAGGCGATGCTCAAGCACTTCATCAAGAAGGTGCACAAGTCGCGCGTGCTGCGCCCGAGCCCGCGCGTGCTGGTCTGCGTGCCGGCCGGCTCGACCCAGGTCGAGCGCCGCGCGATCAAGGAATCGGCCGAGGAAGCCGGTGCCCGTGATGTGTTCCTGATCGAAGAGCCGATGGCCGCCGCGATCGGCGCCGGCATGCCGGTCACCGAAGCCCGTGGCTCGATGGTCATCGACATCGGCGGCGGCACCACCGAAGTTGCGGTGATCTCGCTCAACGGCATCGTCTATTCGGCCTCGGTCCGCATCGGCGGCGACCGCTTCGACGAGTCGATCACCAACTACGTGCGCCGCAACCACGGCATGCTGATCGGCGAAGCCACCGCCGAGCGCATCAAGGTCGAGCTGGGCTGCGCCTACCCGCAGGCGGAAGTGATCGAGATGGAAATCTCCGGCCGCAACCTCGCCGAGGGCGTGCCGAAGATGATCAAGATCAGCTCCAACGAGGTGCTTGAAGCCCTGCACGAGCCGCTGTCGGGCATCGTCAGCGCGGTCAAGCTGGCGCTGGAACAGACCCCGCCGGAACTGTGCGCCGACGTCGCCGAGCGCGGCATCGTGCTGACCGGTGGTGGCGCCCTGCTGCGTGACCTGGACCGCCTGATTTCCGAGGAAACCGGCCTGCACGTGCAGGTGGCGGACGATCCGCTGACCTGCGTGGCCCGCGGCGGTGGCCGTGCGCTGGAGCTGGTCGACATGCACGGCAACGAGTTCTTTGCGCCGGAATAAGCCGTCCCGGCTGCCTGCGCCCGCAGCGCCCCTCCGGGGTGCGGCCCACCATGAGGGTAGGCCGGCACCGGCGGGGCGTCCGCGTGTTTCCCTTCCGCCTTCTGCCAGTTGAATCGTTGCCGTGCCGCCCTACGCCGGACCTCCCGTTGCTTCCCGATCCGGTGATGCCGCCAGCCCGCTGCGTCTGCTGGCTTATCTCGCACTGGCCATCACCCTGATCGTGCTTGACGACCAGGCCGGCTGGCTTGCGCAGCTGCGCGGGCAGGCCAACAGCCTGGTGCAGCCGGTATGGGCACTGGCGGGACTGCCGGGCAAGCTCGGCAACCAGGTCAAGGACTCGGCGGCCAGCCACGGCCAGCTGGTCAACGAGAACCGTGAACTGCGCAACCAGCTGCTGCTGGCCAACGCCCGCCTGACCCGCCTGCAGACCGCCGCGTTGGACAACGCCCAGCTGCGCGAACTGCTGAACGTGGCCGAGCGCAGTGGCCTGGACGTGCAGCTGGCGCCGATCCTGGATATCGACCTGGACCCGGTGAAGCAGCGCTTGGTGCTCGACGCCGGCAGCCGCGAAGGCGTGCACGTCGGGCAGGCGGTGATCGATGCCGGTGGCCTGATGGGGCAGGTGATCAGCGTCACCGGCGGTACCTCCACCGTGCTGCTGCTGACCGACCCCGACCACGCGGTGCCGGTCACCGTGGCCCGCAACGGCGTTCGCCTGATCGTCTACGGCCGCGGCGACAAGCTGGAGCTGCGCGACATCCCGCTCAGCGCCGGCGTGGAAGTGGGCGATGAGATCGTCACCTCCGGCCTCGGTGGCCGCTTCCCGGCCGGGTTCCCGGTCGGCACCATCACCGGCCTGCGCCCGGACGACACGCACGCCTTCCTGGTCGGCGAACTGAAGCCGGCGGCGCAGCTGGACCGCGGCCGCGACGTGCTGCTGCTGCGCCCGGGCGCAGCAATTCGCTTGCCTGCGGCCAGCGAATTGCCGCCGACTGCACCTTCGGTGCAACCGGCCCCCGCATCCTCCCTTACCCCCGCGCCTTCAGCGCGCCCCCCTCAACAAGAGGGGGGCTCTCCCCCAGCGGGGTCCATGGTAGTGCCGGCCGCTGGCCGGCAACCGACCGCGCCGGAGGCCCAGCGATGAGCCGCCTGCGCGACAACCCGTGGGTGCTGCCGGCCAGCCTGGTGGTGGCGCTGCTGCTGGGCCTGCTGCCGTTGCCGGCGCTGCTGCAGCCGCTGCGCCCGTATTGGCTGGCGCTGGTGCTGGCCTATTGGGTGATTGAAGCGCCTGAGCGTGTCGGCCTGGGCGTCGCTTTCGCCAGTGGCGTGATCGCCGATCTGCTGTACGGCGGTGTACTCGGCGAACAGGCGCTGCGGCTGGTGATGCTGGCCTTCATCCTGCAGCGCTTCCGCGCCCGCATCCGCTTCTTCCCGATGTCCCAGCAGATGCTGGCCATCGGCGGCCTGCTGTTCAACGACCGCATCGTCAGCGCGCTGGTTCACATCGTGGTGGATGAGCCGACCCTGCCGTGGTCGTACTGGTGGGCACCGCTGCTGGGCATGGGCCTGTGGCCGCTGGTATTCGTGCTGCTGGACGCGGTGCGCTTCGGCAAGCGCGGGCGCTGAGCCATGATTCCGCGCCGCCAGGTCAAGAATCCGCATGCCGAAGCCGAACAGTTCCGCCGCCGCGCGGCGCTGGGCTTCCTGGGTGTGCTGGTCTGCCTGCTGGGCCTGGGCGGCTGGTACTTCAAGCTGCAGGTGCTGGACCACGACGTCTACGCCACGCGCTCGGAAGCCAACCGCATCAAGCCGCGGCCGGTGGTGCCCGGGCGCGGCATGATCTACGACCGCAACGGCCGCCTGCTGGCCGAGAACGTGCCGGCCTTCCGCCTGGACGTGACCCCGGACAAGGTCAAGGACATGGACGCCACCCTGGAAGGGCTGGCGAAGATCATCAGCATCAGCCCGGAAGAACTGGAAGCGTTCAACAAGTCGCGCAAGGCGCGCCGCAAGTTCCTGCCGGTCACGCTGAAGCTGCGCATGAGCGACGAGGAGATGGCGCGCTTCGCCGTCGACCGCTGGCGTTTCCCCGGCGTCGAGCTGGAGCCCTACCTGACCCGGCGCTACCCGTACGGCGATCTGTTCGCGCACATCATCGGCTACGTCGGCCGTGTCGATGACAAGGATCTGGAAATCCTCGGCGAGGGCAATGCCGCGCTGACCCACATCGGCAAATCCGGCCTGGAGCGCTATTACGAGCAGCAGCTGCGCGGCAAGGTCGGCTACGAGCAGGTCGAGACCAACGTGCAGGGGCGTGCGATCCGCACTATCGGTCGCGTCGCCGCGCAGTCCGGTGCCGACCTGCGGCTGTCGATCGACGCCGACCTGCAGCGCGCCATGGTGGCCGCCTTTGGCGACCAGGAAGGCTCGGCAGTGGCGATGGACCCGCGTAGCGGCGAGGTGTTGGCGATGGTCAGCCTGCCGTCCTACGACCCCAACCTGTTCGTCAACGGCATTTCCCATGCCGACTTCAAGGCGCTGAACGACAACCCGTCGCGGCCGCAGTTCAATCGCCTGGTGCTGGGTGGCGTCGCGCCCGGTTCCACGCTGAAGCCGCTGATCGGCCTGGCTGGCCTCGATTCGGGCGTGCGCCGCCCGGAAGACAAGGTGCTGTCCACCGGCATGTTCTACCTGCCCGGCACCTCGCGTGGCTGGGGTGACTCGCACCGCGGCGGCCACGGCTGGACCGACCTGCGCAAGTCGATCGCGCAATCGGTCAACACGTATTACTACAAGCTGGCGCTGGATCTGGGCATCGAGCGCTTCGACCATTACATGGAGTACTACGGCTTCGGCCAGCCGACCGGCATCGACCTGACCGGCGAGATCGGCGGCATCCTGCCGTCGCCGGCCTACAAGCGGAAGAGCCGCAAGGAAGCCTGGTATCCGGGTGATACAGTCAACATCAGCATCGGCCAGGGTGACTGGAAGGTCACTCCGCTGCAGCTGGCGCGGGGCGTCAGTGGGCTGGCCAACGGGCAGCTGCGCACGCCCCATCTGGTGATCCAGCAGCGTGCGGGGTTCGACCATGACTGGATGGCGACCGACCCGGGCGAGAGCAAACCGGTCAGCCCGAACCCGAACAACCTGCAGGCGGTGCGCGAAGGCATGATGGCCACCATGCTGCCTGGCGGCAGCGCTGCGCGAATGGCGGCCGGCGCGCCGTACACGATGGCAGGCAAGACCGGTACCGCGCAGGTCGTCAGCCGCAAGGGCACCGCTGCAGTGAACCCGAAGAGCCTGCCGATGCACCTGCGCCACCGCGCGCTGTTCGTCGGTTTCGCGCCGGTTGACCAGCCGGTGATCGCGCTGGCGATCGCGGTGGAAGGTGGTGGTTACGGCGGTGCGGCGGCCGCACCAATCGCCCGCAAGGTGTTTGATGCCTATCTGCTGGGCAAGATGCCCGAAGGCATGCAGCCGCTGGACAGCGAGCGCGGCACCACCGCCATCGGTGCAACCGCATTCGACAACGAAGATGTGGGCGCGCGCCAGGCCGGTGACCTTGCTGCGGCACAACTGGGGGAACACCCCGTGCTGATTGGCGTGCCTGCGCCGGAACCGGCACCCGCACCCGCACCGCAGCCGGGGACGCCGGCCGCCGCGGCGCTGCCGGCCACGCCACGCCCGACCACCGCGGAGCCCGCACGATGAGAGTGTTCCTGCGTTGGGCCGGCGACATGCTGCGCCGCTTCTTCAGCACGCTGGACTGGGTACTGTGCCTGGCCCTGGGCGCGCTGATGGTGATCGGCCTGGCCACCTTGAAGAGTGCCGGTGGCGACGGCCTGGTGATGGCCCAGGGCGCGCGCTTCGCAGTGGGCATGGCTGCGCTGTGGGGCATCTCACGGGTACCGATCCTGCGCATCCGCTCGGCTACGCCGATGATCTACGCGATCTCGATGATCCCGTTGCTGGCGGTGTTCGTGCTGGGCACCGGCAAATACGGCCGGCAGTGGCTCGACCTGAAATTCTTCTACCTGCAGCCGGCCGAGCTGCTCAAGGTCAGCCTGCCGATGATGGTGGCCTGGTACCTGCACAAGATGCCGTTGCCACCGCGCTTCAATACCGTGCTCGTGTCCCTGGTCATCATCGGCGTACCGACCGGCCTGGTGATGCTGCAGCCGGACTTCGGTACCGGTGTGCTGATCGCCGCCAGCGGCGTGTTCGTGCTGCTGTTGGCAGGCCTGCCGTGGTGGTGGGTCGGGCTGGGCGTGGGTGGCGTGGCTGCGGTCGCGCCGGTGGCCTGGTTCTGGCTGCTGCGGCCGTACCAGAAGGACCGCATCATGATGTTCCTGGACCCGGAGATGGATGCGCTGGGTGCTGGCTGGAACATCATCCAGTCGAAGATCGCGATCGGTTCCGGCGGCTTCGATGGCAAGGGCTGGGGCGAGGGCTCGCAGTCGCACCTGAACTTCATTCCCGAGCAGACCACCGACTTCGCGTTCTCGGTGCTGAGCGAGGAGTTCGGCTGGATCGGCGTGGCCACCGTGCTGGCGCTGTACCTGGTGGTGATCGGGCGCTGCCTGTGGATCGCCAGCCAGTCGCGCGATTCCTATTCGCGCCTGCTGGCCGGCGCCACCGGCCTGGCGTTCTTCGTCTACGTGCTGGTGAACGGCGGGATGATCTCCGGCCTGCTGCCGGTGGTGGGCGTGCCGATGCCGCTGATCAGCTATGGCGGTACCTCGGCGGTCTCGCTGCTGGCCGGCTTCGGGTTGGTGATGGCCGTGCGTAGCCACAATCCAGTGCACGGCGGCTACGGGTAACAACGGCCGCGCCTTTCACCGCGCTTCCATATGCTCGATTGCTTCTCGCTGTTCTGTAGAGTCGAGCCGTGCTCGACTGCTTCTGCTGCATGAAAGGCAGTCGAGCACGGCTCGACTCTACAGACGCAGAAGCACCCTGACAGCTTCACGCAAGCGCGCGTTGTTACCGTGGCCAGCGTGGACTGGAAACGAATGCTTGGCGGCTGCCGTGAGGCGGTGCGCACGATCGACCTGCCGTTGCTGGTCGCGTTGTTGATCCTGATGGGCGCGGGGCTGGCGGTGCTGCACAGCGTGTCCGGTCCGGTGGCCGGGCAGGCGGCGCGCTTCGCCGGTGGCCTGCTGGCGATGTGGCTGCTGTCGCGTGTTTCGCTGCTGCGCCTGCGCGCGTGGACACCGGCGCTGTACGCGCTGTCGATGCTGCCGCTGATGGCGGTGTATGTGATCGGCACCGGCAAGTACGGGCAGCGCTGGCTCAACCTCGGCGTCTTCTACCTGCAGCCCTCCGAGCTGCTCAAGCTCAGCCTGCCGTTGATGATGGCCTGGTACCTGCACCGGCAACCGCTGCCACCGTCACCACGCACGGTACTGACGGCCGCAGTGCTGATCGGCGTTCCCGCCGTGCTGATCCTGATGCAGCCCAACCTCGGTACCGCCACGCTGGTCACCGCCAGCGGTGTGTTCGCGTTGTTGCTGGCGGGCCTGCACTGGGGCTGGGTGGCCACCGGCGCGGTGGGGCTGGCGGTGGCCGCGCCACTGGCCTGGCTCGGCGTGTTGCGGCAGTACCAGAAGGATCGCGTACTGACCTTCCTCGACCCGGCAGCAGACCCGCTCGGCACCGGCTGGAACATCCTGCAGTCGCGCATCGCGATCGGTTCCGGTGGCTGGCAGGGACGTGGCTGGGGGCAGGGCACCCAGGCCACACTGGATTTCCTGCCCGAGTACACCACCGACTTCGCGTTTTCGGTGCTGGCCGAGGAGTTCGGCTGGATCGGTGTGGCGACGCTGTTCGCGCTGTACCTGTTCGTGGTCGGGCGTTGCCTGTGGATCGCAGTGCACGCGCGCGACACCCATGCGCGGTTGCTGGCCGGCAGCCTGGGGCTGGCGTTCTTCGTCTACGTATTGGTGAACGGTGGAATGATTTCCGGCCTGCTGCCGGTGGTGGGCATTCCGATGCCGTTGATCAGTTATGGCGGGACATCAGCGGTCTCGTTGCTGGCCGGTATCGGGTTGGTGATGGCGGTGCGTGGGCACCGGCCCGTGCACGGGGGATAGGGTTTCCAGCCAACGGCGCAGCCCCTCGTGGGTGGTCGCGCAAAGCAGTTCATGGGTGGGGCCGGGTAGATGGGCTGCGCAGGGGACGCTGCAAGTACGTCCATGTAAGCTCGGTCGCCGCATCCATGCGGCTCACGCCCCTGCGCAGCCCATCTACCCGGCCACGGACAGGTTCCGTGCGCGTCCACCCACGGAGAAGAAAAAGAAGATCAAAAGCAAAAGCGGCCTGGCGGGTCGCTTCCTTGCTTTGTGTAGAGCCGAAGGCAGCGGCAGGAGCCGCTGCCAACGTCGCCCACGGCGACGGCCCGAAGGGTGCCGGTCAGGACGACCGGCATAGCCATGCTCGGCTCTCGAGCAAGCGCAGCGCGCGACCCGCTTGTGATCTTCTCTTTCTTCTCCGTGGGTGGCAGACCACCGAAATCTGTCAGAGGGCGGTCGGGTTGGGTATGCGGGGGTGTCAGCCGCATGGGCCCGAGGCATGCCTCGGGCGGGTTGGGCAGGACGCCCAACCCTGGCCTTGCCGCGCGTGCAGGACTGCGCGCAAGAGCAAGCGGCTGCCAAGCCTCCAGGGACGGATTCACGGCGTCCCCCGCGTACCCAACCCGACCGGCCCAGCGGCGGCTTCTGCTTTCCGCAACACACCCCACCCACGAGGGGCTGCGCCGTTGGCTGGAAACTTCCTGACTCTGCGCAACGCCCGTTGTGGAAGCGTTCTCACAACGATGCACGTCAGCACGTCCACTGACCAAAGTCCGGAAAAAGCGTTAGCTGGTTCACACTTTTACAGCGCGTTGATCCTGATCAATGGACTTGTCGTAATCGGCCTGCACAATGGCGGCCCGTTCGGCACGGCGCGCCGTCAATCGTTGCAGCGCGAGGGGGCGTCGGGCGGGAAGCAGTACTGATCCAACGGGTACAGGGAGCGCGGAGCACTGCCACTGGGGAGCGGCAGCCGCGCGGGTACCGACCGGATCCGGTCGCCGGTTGCGTCTGCGGGGATGGGGACGCAACCGGCAACCTCTATCTGAATGGGGAAGTGTGATCACGACGTCTTCACATTTCCCGCTGCTCGCAGGCAAATCGTTGTGATTCATGGTGTTAGGGGTTTTAATTCATCCATGACCTGCTAACCTGCGACGATGATTCGACGCACTCTGGCCTGCATGCTCACCCTCGGCCTGGTCGCCTGCGCGACCCAGCCGAAGTCCCCACCGTCTTCGCCCCAGGCCAGCAGTACGCCGCGCCAGCCCGCCGCCAAGGCCCATGGCCCGGCCGAGGCCGCGCCCGAAGCCGCTGCCGCCACCGCGCCGCCGGTCGATCTCACCCCGGTGCCGTTCGAGGTCGCACGGACCCGCTTCATTGCCGATACCGCCAAGCGCTATGGCCTGAAGCCGGAGCAGATCAGCAGCGTGCTCGACCAGGCGCAGGTGCGCCAGCCGATCATCGCCGCGATGTCGCGCCCGGCCGAGCGGGTCAAGCCGTGGAACGAATACCGGCCGATGTTCATCAGCAAGGCGCGCATCGATGGCGGCCGCGCGTTCCTGGCCCAGCATCGCGCCGAACTGGATCGCGTGCAGCAGCGCACCGGTGTGCCGGCCGAAGTGATCGTGGCGATCATCGGCGTGGAAACCAGCTACGGCAAGAATGCCGGCAGCCATCGCGTGCTCGATGCGCTGTACACGCTGGCGTTCTACTACCCGCGCAGCGGCGACCCGGCCAAGCTGGAGCGCGAAGTGCGCCGCGAGCTGTTCTTCCGCGATGAGCTGGCCAAGTTGTTCGAGCTGGGCCGCGAAGAGAACCTGGACATCACCACGCTCAAGGGCAGCTATGCCGGCGCGATGGGCATGGGCCAGTTCATGCCGTCCAGCTACCTCGATTACGCGGTGGACGGTAATGGCGACGGCCGTCGCGACCTGTTCACCAGCTACGACGACGTGTTCTCGTCCATCGCCAACTACTTCGTGAAGAAGGGGGGCTGGGTGCGTGGTGGCCAGGTTGCGGTACCGGCCACGCTGGCCCCGGGCCGCGAGGAGTTCAACCCGACCGAATGGATGCCCACCTGGTCGCTGGCTGACCTCGCACAGCGCGGCTACCAGCCGAGCACGCCGGTGCAGCCGGGCGCCACCGCCACCCCGATCACCCTGGAAGGCAGCACCGGCAAGCAGTACTGGCTGGGCTTCCAGAACTACTACGCGATCACCCGCTACAACCTCTCGAAGATGTACGCGATGGCCGTGTTCCAGCTGTCCCAGGCCATCGCCGGACAGGAGCTGCCCCCGGCATGAACATCAGATGGCTGGTCCCGAGCTTGATCGTCTTCGCGCTGGCGGCCTGCAGCAGCGCGCCGAAGAAGCCGGCCACGGCCGGCCATGGTGGCAAGTCCAGCGGCACGCTGGTGCAGGGCCGTGGTTCGCGACCGGCGCACTGCCCGGAAGGTTCGCCGTATGCAGCGGCCAAGGAAGACCTCAGCACCCGCGGCAATTACACCGCTGGTGGCCTGTACAAGCCGGGCGTGCGTGACAGCACGCCCGACTACATTCCCAACGTGGCCTGCATCCCCGAGCCGGAAGTGACCGCCGAGGAACGTTCGGCCATCGGCAACAAGTCGCCGTACGTGGTGCTGGGCAAGTCGTACAAGGTGCTCGACGACACCCATGACTACGTCGAGCGCGGAACCGCGTCGTACTACGGTGCCAAGTTCCATGGCCGCCTGACCTCCAACCGTGAGGTCTACGACATGTACCAGTTCACCGCTGCGCACAAGACGCTGCCGCTGCCCAGCTTCGCCCGCGTGACCAACCTCGACAACGGTGAGTCGGTGATCGTGCGCGTCAACGATCGCGGTCCGTTCCATGATGGCCGCGTGGTCGATCTCAGTTATGCCGCTGCCGTGCGCCTGGGCATCACCCAGCGCGGCACCGGCAACGTGGAAGTGCGCGCGCTGCAGCCGGGTGAGGGCAACCTGCTGGCGCAGAAGCCGTCGCGCCGCGAGCGTCGTGCTGCGGAAGCGGCCGCCGCCAGCGCTGTAGCCAGTGCGCGCCCGGCACCGACCGCGCGTGCCGCCGCCGATAGCGACATCGATCGCCTGGTCAAGGGGCTGCCGGCCGATGGCATGCCGGCGCGTGGCCAGCCGGCCACCACCCAGGGCGTGGCCAGCACCGTGCCGGATGTGGCGGTCAGCAGCCTGCCGCCGAGTGCTCCGCCGGTGCGCAGCACCACATACGCGCCAGCTCCGGCGGTCGTTGCCAGCACCACGCCGCGCGCCGCTGCGCAGGCACCGGTCCGCACCGCCGCCGCTACCCCCAGCCTGTCGCAGCAGGTGGTGGGCGCAGTCATGGTGCAGGTTGCCAGCTTCTCCAACCGTGACAACGCCAACCGCGCGATGGGCCAGCTCAACGCCGCGGGCATCGTCGGTGCCACCATCAGTGACATCGCCGCCGGTGGCCGTACGCTGTTCCGCCTGCGCGTTCCCGCCAGCGACCATGCCAGTGCCGCGGAACTTGTCGGCCGCATCGCCGGTCTGGGGCTGGGTTCGCCGCAGATCGTCAAGGATTGATCCACCCGGGCCGGTGCTGCCGGCCCATGCTGCCCCGGCCTTACAATGGCCGCTACGTTCCACCCTCCATTCCCGGCCGTCCCCTGGAGCCTGCTGTCCAATGAATTTCCGTTCCGCCGCCACCGCCCTGGCCGCCACCCTGGTGGTGGGCCTGGCTTCCGCCCAGACGCCGCTGCCGACTCCGGCCACGCCGGCGCCTGCCGCCGCCGCTGCCGCCCCGGCCACCGTCGCCACTCCGCCGGCGCCGGCGCCGAGCGTGTCCAAGGCCTGGGTGCTGATGGATTACGCCACCGGCCAGGTGCTGGCTGGTGAAAACATCAACGAACAGCTGGCTCCGGCCAGCATCACCAAGGTGATGACGTCCTACGTGATCGCCGCCGAGGTCAAGAACGGCAAGGTCCGTGCGGATGACCAGGTGATGATGAGCGAACGCGCCTGGCGCGAAGGTGGCGCGGGTACCGATGGCAGCTACAGCGGCTTCCCGGTCAACCAGACCGCGCGCCTGGAAGACATGGAAAAGGGCATGGCGATCCAGTCCGGCAACGACGCCGCGATCGCCCTGGCCGAGCACGTGGCAGGCAGCGAAGAAGCTTTTGCGTCGCTGATGAACAGCTATGCCGCCAAGATCGGCATGAAGAATTCGCACTTCGTCAACGCCCATGGCCTGACTGCGCAGGGCCACCACAGCACCGCCTACGACCTGGCGCTGCTGGGCCGTGCGATGGTGCGCGATTACCCGGAAACCTACGCGTACAACAAGATCAAGGAATTCCAGGTCGGCAACATCAAGCAGCCGAACCGCAACCTGCTGTTGTGGCGCGATGGCAGCGTGGACGGCATCAAGACCGGCCACACCTCGGAAGCCGGTTACTGCCTGATGAGCTCGGCCCAGCGCGGCGACCAGCGCCTGATCGCCGTGGTGCTGGGCGGCCAGTCGGAAAAGCAGCGTGCCGATGACAGTCTGGCCCTGCTGAACTGGGGTTTCCGCTTCTTCGAGACCCACCGCCTGTACGAGCCGGGCAAGGCCGTGGCCGAGCACAAGGTCTGGAAGGGCACCACCGACAAGGTGCAGCTGGGCGTGGCCCAGCCGATGCTGGTGAGCGTGCCGCGTGGCCGTTACAACGACCTGAAGCCGAGCATCGACGTGCCCAAGACCCTGGAAGCACCGTTCACCGCCGGCCAGCAGATCGGCACCGTGAAGGTGATGCTGGATGGCAAGCTGGTGGCCGAAGCGCCGCTGGTGGCGGTGGCTGCCGTCGAACAGGCCGGCTTCTTCAAGCGCCTGTGGGACAGCTTCTGGATGTGGTGGGAATCGGAATGATCCACGCCCCGGCGTGGTGAAGGAAAAGGCCGGCAAATGCCGGCCTTTTCTGTTTCGGGATGCCGCTTGCGCATGAATCCTGCCGGATGTGGGTAGTGCTGGCCGCTGGCCGGCTCCCCATGAATCCATCCGGATATGCCGGCCCCGGTGTGCCGACCAACGGTCGGCACCTACCTACAGCGACCGGCTGATGGTGAAGCTGCCGAACACCGGCGCTTCGCGCTGGCCGTTGAACTCGCGCGTGCTGTGGTAACGCGCCGCAGCGAACTTCCAGCGTCCGTACATCACCGCCACGCCATAGCCGCCGTAGGCCACCACATGGCGCTTGTCCACACTGTGGCTGTTGCGGAACGTGTTGCCATCCAGCGTGATGTCACGGATCACCCAGGCGGCGTCCGAGGTCGCGAACAGGTGCCAGGACCAGCCATTGGGACGGCCGCCGCGGGTCGGCGCAGTGTTCTCACCGGCCGGGCGCAACGGCGTGCTGCCGAAGTCGTCCGGCAGCTTCCAGCCGAAGCGTACTTCACCGCCAAGGTTGGCCTTGGTTTCCAGGTTGCCGATCGATCCGCCGTAGTGGCTGATCGCGTCCCAACCCCAGCCGTCGGCATTGACGCTGGCATCGCCCGGCCAGCGGCGCATGCGCTCATGGGTCAGCATGAACAGCGGCTCGTTGTGCAGCTGGTTGTCCCAGCCCTTGAATTTCTCGTCGCCCAGCACTTCGTGCACGGCATTCTGCACCTGCTTGCCCTGTGCCCACGGGCCAACCACGCCCAGCGTCAGCTGGGTGGTCTGCAGGCGGTCGCCGCTGCGCGCATTGAAACCGAAGTTTGCGATCAGTACGCCGGCGTAAGGGCGGTCGTCCTCAATCAGGTCCCTGCGGCTGAAATCGGTCGGGGTGAAGATGCCCTGGCCGATGCTGAAGATCATGTTCTGCTGTTCGAACTTGCCCGGATGCAGCCCTTCCAGGTACTGGTTCACCCAGCGGGCCATGCGTGGCAGGCAGGGGTCGTCGGTGTAATCGACCAGATTGGGCGAGACCAGGGTCAACAGTGCACCATTGGTATAGCCCTGGTCCTGGTGGCGGCCGCCGAACAGGTCGTTGTCAACGCGGAAATTGACCTGCGGAGGGTGGTCGCGCATCGCGTCCGGGCCACATTGTTCGGCCGCCTGGGCGGCGAGGGGGAGGGCAGCAGCCAGCAGGCCGGACAGCCCGAGGGCTGCAAGGCGACGTTGGGAAGGGGGGCTCATGTGGAGGTTTTTTCTGTCTGTCGTTATATGCCGCGACACGGTACTCGTGCGGGCGTGATGGAACGAGCGCGTTCGAATCACTTGTCTGTTCCGAAAACGACATTGTCTCGTGAAGACAATCCTGCACTGTCCTGCGGCGCCCCAAGGGGCAACGGCCAATGCTGAACGGCTGTTCAGCTGCAACGCAGCGACTCACCGGTGCACTGTTTGACGTTGATGAATACTCTTGGGTTTGTTGGCCTGCGGCCCGATAATGGGGGCATGGAAATCAAGTCCGACAACCCCGACCACGGCTTCCAGTTCCCCGGCCAGTTCGAGCTCAGTGCCATGGGCCCGGCCAACCGCGGCCTGGAACATGAGCTTCCCCGCCTGCTGCTGGCTGCCGGCATCGATGTGGTGAATGAACGCATCAGCTGGAAGCATTCCTCCAACGGCAAGTACGTGTCCGTGCGCATCGTGTTCAAGGCCGAGAGCCGCGAACAGTACGACCTGGCGCACCAGGCACTGCGCGACCACCCGGAAGTGAAGTGGACGCTGTAGCCGACAGCTGCCCGGCCGAAGCCGCCCCGGAAGACCGTGCGCCGCGCCCGGCGCTGGTCCGCGACCTCGGCCGCCAGGCCTATGAACCGGTGTGGCGCGCCATGCAGCGCTTCACCGACCAGCGCAGCGAGGCCGACGCCGATGAGCTGTGGGTGGTCGAGCACGACCCGGTATTCACCCTGGGCCAGGCCGGCAAGGACGAGCATGTGCTGGCGCCGGGCGAGATCCCGGTGCTGCACGTGGACCGCGGCGGCCAGGTGACCTATCACGGCCCCGGCCAGCTGGTGGTCTATCCGCTGCTGCGCCTGCCACGGCTGGGCATCGGTGTGCGCGACTACGTGTGCCGCATCGAGCAGGCCATCATCGACACGCTGGCCGAGTGGAACATCGGCGCCGAACGCCGCGAGGGTGCCCCGGGCGTCTACGTCGGTGGCGCCAAGATCGCCGCACTCGGCATCCGCGTGCGCCGCGGCTGCACCTTCCACGGACTGGCCTTCAACGTGTCCATGGACCTGGAACCTTTCCACCGTATCAACCCCTGTGGCTATCAGGGGTTGCAGGTGACCTCGGTGGTAGACTTGGGCGGGCCCTCCGGGATGGAGGCCGTCAAGCCGGTGCTGCTGGACCACCTGGCCCGCCAGTTCGGCCTGCTGCTGCAGCCCACGCCCGAACTGCCTGATCTTTCTGCGGCCGCCTGACCGCCCCCGGAACTGCCATGACTGAAACCACCGCCCGTTCCATTCCCCTGCAGATCGTGCAGGGCGACTCTCCGTCCGCCGCGCCGTTGCAGGCCGGGGTCAAGCAGCTGGGCGGTGACAAGATCAACCGCTCGCCGGTGCAGTTCGCCGACGCGCCGGTGCTGCGCAAGCCGTCCTGGATCCGCGTGCGCATTCCTTCGGGCAATGCCGTGCAGAACCTGAAGGCCAAGCTGCGCGAGAACCGCCTGGTGACGGTGTGCGAGGAAGCCAGCTGCCCGAACATCCACGAGTGCTTCGGCCACGGCACGGCAACGTTCATGATCCTCGGCGAGGTCTGCACCCGCCGCTGCTCGTTCTGCGACGTCGCCCACGGCCGCCCGAAGCCGCCGGATGCCAACGAACCGGCCAGCCTCGGCCAGACCGTGGCCGACATGGGGCTGAAGTACGTGGTGGTGACCAGCGTCGACCGCGATGACCTGCGCGACGGCGGTGCCCAGCACTTCGTCGACTGCATCAGTGCCATCCGCGCGAAGTCGCCGGGCACCCGCATCGAAGTGCTGACCCCGGACTTCCGCGGCAAGGGCCGCATGGAGCGCGCGCTGGAGATCCTGGCGCAGAACCCGCCGGACGTGTTCAACCACAACATCGAAACCGTGCCGGACCTGTACCGCAACGTGCGCCCGGGTGCGGACTACCAGTGGTCGCTGAACCTGCTGAAGAACTTCAAGGCGCAGCATCCGGACGTGCCGACCAAGAGCGGCATCATGCTGGGCCTGGGCGAAGAGTTCGAGCAGATCAAGGCCACCATGCGCGACCTGCGCGCGCACGACGTGGACATGATCACCATCGGCCAGTACCTGCAGCCGACTGCGCATCACCACCCGGTGCTGAAGTACTGGACCCCCGAGGACTACAAGGCGCTGGAAGACTACGGCTACGAGCTGGGCTTCAGCCACGTGGCCTCCGGCCCGATGGTGCGCTCGTCGTACCACGCCGACGTGCAGGCCAAGGGCGCCGGCGTCCGGTAAGCGGTTGCGCGATGCGCGCTACCACTTCCCACGCTGCGCTGCGCACACCGTGGGCCCCGGCTTACCACCACCCACACCCCCGCCGCTTCGCGGCCGCCCCCTGACTCAGGGGGCTTGCAACCCCATGCCCTCTGCAACCGGACAGACGGCGCCGCTGGGTGCGCCGCTCTTCAGCCATTCACAATTTGCTACACCGGCCCGGCTAGGCTGGTTTTCCACCTAGCGCGGCCGGGTGACAAACCCGGCAACTTTCGGCACTGTCGTGGTGTCTTAACACCCCGCAGTCTCCCCCTTGGCAAGGCGCCTTCGAGCACGTCAATGAAATTCAAAGCCCCCGCATTCCTGATGGCCCTGGCGCTGGTCGCGCCGCTGGCGCTGGCGGCCAAGGCCGATTCGCCGGCATTGCCCGCTGCGGCAACCGCCGATCAGGTGACCACCTCCAAGCTGGTGTACGGCCTGCTGTCCGACAGCCGCTACGCGTACCGCCCGCGTGCGCTGGACGAGGCCACCTCCAAGGACGTGTTCAAGCGCTACCTGGAGACGCTGGACGGCGGCAAGCAGTACTTCACCCAGGCCGACGTGGCGCGCTTCGCGCCGTTCGAAGCCAACATTTCCTCGGCCATCCGTGGCGGCGAGCTGGAGCCGGCGTTCCAGGTGTTCGCGGTCTACAAGCAGCGCGTCGGCGAACGTGTGGCCTACGCGCGCAAGCTGCTCAAGCAGGAGCCGGACTTCACCACCGACGAGCGCTTCGAATACGACCGCAAGAAGGTGCCGTGGGCGGCCAGCAGTGCAGAGCTGGATGAGCTGTGGCGCAAGTCGGTCAAGAACGACTGGCTGCGCCTGAAGCTGGCCGGCAAGAAGCCGGACGACATCCGCAAGACGCTGGACAAGCGCTACGCGACGCTGGAGAAGTCGGTCAATGAACTGAAGGGCGAAGACGTCTTCCAATTCTTCATGAACTCGTACACCAGCGCCGTTGACCCGCACACGGATTACTTCACCCCGCGCACCGCCGAGAACTTCAACCAGGCGATGTCGCTGTCGCTGGAAGGCATTGGTGCGCAGCTGCAGCGCCAGGACGACGTAGTGGTGATCCGCGAGATCATCGCCGGTGGCCCGGCCGCAGTGGATGGCACGCTGAAGCCGGGTGACCGTATCGTCGGCGTCGGCCAGGGCAAGTCCGGCCTGGTCGAGGACGTGATCGGCTGGCGCATCGACGACGTCGTGGCCAAGATCCGCGGCGCCAAGGATACCCAGGTCAAGCTGGAGTTCATCCCGGCTGCTGAGGGCGCCGACGGCAAGCACCACACTCTGGTGCTGACCCGCCAGAAGGTGCGCCTGGCCGAACAGGCCGCCAAGGGCGAGACCATGACCATTCCGGCCGCCAATGGCGAGCCGGCGCGCAAGGTCGGCGTGATCAAGCTGCCGACCTTCTACCAGGACTTCGAAGGCCGTCGCCGCAACGCGGCCGACTACGCCTCGGCCACCCGCGACGTGGCCAAGCTGCTGGCCGGCTTCAAGAACGACAAGCTGGACGGCGTGGTGCTGGACCTGCGCAACAACGGTGGTGGTTCGCTGGATGAAGCCATTGAACTGACCGGTCTGTTCATCGAGCAGGGCCCGGTGGTGCAGGTGCGCGAGTCCGGTGGCCGCGTCACCGTCAACAGCGACCGCAACCAGGGCGTGGCATGGGATGGCCCGCTGGCAGTGCTGATCAACCGCGGTTCGGCCTCGGCTTCGGAAATCTTTGCCGGTGCCATCCAGGATTACGGCCGTGGCCTGGTGATCGGTGAGACCAGCTTCGGCAAGGGCACCGTGCAGAACATCGTCGACCTGGACCGTTGGCCGAGTGGCGAGACCCAGCGCTTCGGCCAGGTGAAGCTGACCATCGCCCAGTTCTTCCGCATCAGCGGCAGCAGCACCCAGCACAAGGGTGTGGTGCCGGACCTGGCCTTCCCGGCCAGTGTCGATGCCACCGAGTTCGGCGAGAGCACCTACGACAACGCGCTGCCGTGGACCCGCATCGCTGCCGTGCCGCACACCCAGTACGGCAACTTCGCGCCGCTGCTGCCGAAGCTGGAAACCCGCCATGACGCG
Organism: Stenotrophomonas genospecies 3; assembly: GCF_054473855.1. NCBI lineage: Bacteria > Pseudomonadati > Pseudomonadota > Gammaproteobacteria > Lysobacterales > Lysobacteraceae > Stenotrophomonas > Stenotrophomonas genospecies 3. The sequence continues at coordinate 282,704 of NZ_JBTMUR010000001.1, read as the reverse complement.
CGCATCGCCGCCGACAAGGAATTCCAGTGGTGGAACGAGGACGTGCAGCAGTTCCGCACCGAGGCCGCGAAGAAGTACGTCTCGCTCAACGAGGCCACCCGCCGCGCCGAGCGTGAGCGCCAGGACACCCAGCGCAAGGAGCGCCAGGCGATGCGCAAGGAACTGGGCCTGGCCCTGGACCCGCTGGCCGATGACAGCAACGACGACGGCCTGACTGGCAACGAGCGCGACATCGTCAAGGATGCAGCGCGCGAGAAGGCCGCCGAGAAGCGTCCGGACCCGCTGCTGCGCGAGTCGGCCTCGATCCTGGCCGATGCGGTGAACCTGCTGGCCAATGATCGCCCGCTGTCGGCGCAGGTGCTGCCGCAGTCGACCGGCGCTGGTCGCTGGGCCGACTGAGCCGGCGACGGCATGTGATACCCGAGGGGCCGGCATTGCCGGCCCTTTCTGTCTGGGGACCTCGTTCACGGTAGCGCCGGGCCATGCCCGGCGAGCGAAGTGCCACAAACGACTTAATCCCCTCCGTCCCCTTTTCTGTGCATGAACCGGCAGCAACGGGGTGGCTCGGTCACGCCGGTTTCAACCTGCCGCACACGGCCGCAGGGCTACCCTTGGCGGTACCGTCCTCGCAGGAGTACCCATGCGGGCCTCCCGTCTTTCCAGTGCTGCCGTGGCGCTCGCCAGCGCCCTGATCCTGTCGGCCTGTGGTGGCCGCGCCGCCGACAGTACGTTGCTGCGCGAATCCTTTGATTCCGGCGACACCTTCTCGCGTACCGTCGATGGCCGCCCCGGTGACGCCTGCGAGGCCGCGCGGCGCACCCTGCTCAGCCAGGGCTACGCCATCGCCCGCTCCGACGAAGCGCAGGTGGAAGGCAACAAGAACTTCCAGCCACGCGAGGACGACCACGAGCAGCTGGTGCTGCGCATCTCCTGCGCGCAGCGTGGCAGCCAGACGCTGGTGTTCGTCAGCGCGGTGCAGGACCGCTATGCGTTGAAGAAGAGCCCGACGTCGGCCAGCGTGGGCGTGGGTGCATTGGGCTCGGTGTCGCTGCCGTTCGGCAGCAATGACGATTCCCTGGTGAAAGTGGCCAGCAGCACCGTCACCGATGCCGGGTTCTATCAGCGCTTCTTCCAGCGCCTGCAACAGTACCTGCCGGCGGATGCTGGCAAACCCGCACCGCCTGCGCTCGCGCCGCCCGAGCCCGCACCGGCCCGCAGCACGGATCAAGGGTGATCGTGCGCGGCACGTTGATGGGAGTGGCACTCCTGCTGATGCCCGCGCTGGGCATTGCGTCCGCAACGCCGGACTGCACGCAGGGCCTGCTGCAGCGGCTGGGATGGCGCTTTGACGAGGTCACGGCCGGTGCACCACAGGTGCACGGCGGCCCGGTGTGTACACGTGCCTCGCTGGCTGCAGCACAGGCGGCAGGCGATCTGCGCGTGGGGTGGCCGGCCGGAATGTCCGCTGCAGCACGCCAGGCGTTGCTGCAACAGTTGCTGGACGATCCAGCCACGGTCTGCGCCTATGCCTTCGAACTGGGCGCGGCCACGCAACGTGCGGCTTCTGCACTGCAGGACAACCCCACCTTCCGCTTCTCCGGCCCGCAGCTGGGCTGGATCGGCTTCGGCCTGCAGGGCCCACGTGCGCAAGGCTGGCAGCGCACACGCAGTTTCGGTCGTGGCTTCGTGCCGAGCGCGGGTAACAGTCATGCACTGGAGGCGTTCTACAGCGGTGCCGTGCGTGCCGAATGCGGGGTCGGCCGCCAGGTCGCGCAGCTGGCCACGCAACGAGAGCTTTATGGTGATGCCGCGTTCGATACGGAGTTCGCAGCGGATGAACTGTCGATCGGCACTTTCCTCGCCCTGCACGAGACCGACAGCATCCTGCTCGGAGCCCACGCGGGTGATTTCTTCGCCGATGGCAAGGCGGTGCGCACCTCGGCGATGGGACGGCAGGCCTTCGTTGGTGTGCCCGGTTTCATCGAGCACGTGTACGACAAGGGCACGCTGGATGACCTGAGCAACCAGGCCGAGAACTTCGTCGTGGTCGAGGTGGGCGAGGGCGCCGCGCAGGCACTGGCTGAGCATGGCGGCCTGGCCTGGTACGACCAGCGCAATGTCGAACTCTGGAAACTCGCGCAGGGCATCCCGCGCATCGGCCAGCGCTACTTCGAGCGCCTGTTGTTCGAGCGTGATCCCAACCTTCGTGCACGGCTGGAACCGCGCTACCACGACACGCTGGCACGCATGGACCAGCTGCTGGACGATCCGTTCTACCAGCAGTTCGTGATCTATGTGCATCCACGCGGTATACGTCCCATCGGCTACCACATCGCCCGCCTGCTCGATCGCAACCCGCGAACGCCGTTTTCGATCGACCTGGCGGTGCACAATCTGCATACCACGCTCTACCGGCGTTGGCGCGAGGCGCAGCTGCGCCACTGCGCGGCTACCGGCAGGCCAGGCAGCCTGACCCTAGACCCCAACTGAAGGTGAAACAATGGACATTGCAATGATCGGCCTCGGCCGCATGGGCGCCAACATGGCCCAGCGCCTGCATCGCGGCGGCCACCGCGTGGTCGGCTACGACCCGGGCGAGGGTGCCCGCCAGCGCGCTGCCGAGGCGGGCCTGGAAGTGGTTGATTCGCTGGCCGCCGCGGTTGCCGCGCTGCCGGCACCGCGCGTGGTGTGGCTGATGGTGCCGGCCGGCGAAACCGTCGACCAGACCCTGGGCCAGTTGACCCCGCACCTGGCCGAGGGTGACATCGTCATCGATGGCGGCAACTCCAACTACCAGGACTCGATCCGTCGCGCCAAGGCACTGGCCGAAGACGATCTGGGCTACGTCGACTGCGGCACGAGTGGTGGCGTGTGGGGCCTGCAGGAGGGCTACAGCCTGATGGTCGGTGGCGAAGCGTCGGTGGTGGAGCAGATCGCACCGCTGCTGCGCACGCTGGCACCGGCCGAAGATCGTGGCTGGGGTCGTGTCGGCCCGTCCGGCGCTGGCCACTTCACCAAGATGGTCCACAACGGCATCGAGTACGGAATGATGCAGGCCTACGCCGAAGGCTTCGCACTGATGGAGCGCAAGCAGGAAATGGAGCTGGACCTGGCCCAGGTGGCCGAGGTGTGGCGCCACGGCAGCGTGGTGCGCTCGTGGCTGCTGGACCTGAGCACCGAAGCCCTCAAGCGCAATCCATCGTTGGATGGCATTGCACCGTACGTGGAAGACTCCGGCGAAGGCCGCTGGACGGTTGCCGAAGCGATCGCACTGGATGTACCGGCACCGGTGATCACCCTGTCGCTGCTGGAACGCCTGCGCTCGCGCGAATCGAATTCGTTCACCGACCGCCTGCTGTCGGCGATGCGCAACGAGTTCGGCGGCCACGCCATCAAGAAATCGTAAGCACCGCGGTGGGGTCGGACCCCTTCGGCGTTGCCGAAGGGGTCCGACCCCATGAAGCCAGTCGAGCATGGCTCGACCCTACAAAAGCCGTCTCCGATGATTTCCACGTCGATGTGTCGACCAAGGTCGACACCCACCGTCGGACCCCACCCCGCCATCCACGGAATGCCCGCTTTTGACGTTGACGTTGCCGTTGATTCGGCAGGTGCAGGGCGCAGCCCTGCCGATCACCCCAACGCGATTCGCCGCCCTTCGCGCGCGCTGTCCATGCCGGCCTGCAGCAACCGCATCAGCTGCAGTGCCTGCACCGGGCTGACCGTCGGCTCGCCATCGCCGTGCATCGCCGCCGCGAACTGCGAATACAGCCGCCGGTAGTCGCCCGGCAGGTTGTCCACGGTACTGCGCTGCACATTGTCCTCAGTATCGCAGCGCACCAGCTCGCCGTGCCGTGGGTCGATGCCCCAGCCTGGCGCTCCTGGCGCAACACCGCGCCGCAGCTGTGCCTCCTGCACGTCCAGCCCATGCTTGATCCAGCTGCCACGACTGCCATGCACACTGAAGTGCGGCGTGGGGGCCGCCACCAGCGAACCGGCATGCACGATCGCGCGATGCCTCGGGTAGTGCAGTACCGCGTGGAAGTAATCGATGCCGCTGCCACCTTCGCGTTGCACGGCCAGATCGGCATCGATGGCCTCGGGCCAGCCGAACAGCACCAGCATCTGGTCCAGCAGGTGCGGTCCGAGGTCGTACCACAGGCCGCTGCCCGGTCCGTCCTGCTCGCGCCAGCGGTCGCGCACCTGCGGCCGGTAGCGGTCGAAGTGCGCATGGCACTCGGCCACGTCACCGAGCGCGCCTTCGGCCAGCAGCGCCTGCAGGGTGAGGAAGTCGGCATCGAAGCGCCGGTTCTGGAACACGGTCGCGATGCGTCCGGCATCACGTGCCGCAGCCAGCACCGCTTCGGCTTCAGCGACATCCAGCGCGAACGGCTTGTCGACCAGCACATGCTTGCCCGCGGCCAACGCCGCGATCGCCAGCGGTGCGTGTTGTGCGTTCGGAGTGGCGATCACCACCGCGTCCACCGCCGGGTCGTCGAACACCTCCTGCGGCGTGGCGCGCACGTGCACGTCGCTGAACGCGCGCAGCAACGTGTCGCGCTGCGAACTGACGATGCTGTGCAGCACCAGCCCGGGCGTGTGCTGGATCAGCGGCGCATGGAAGACGCGGCCGGCGAGGCCGTAGCCGATCAGGGCCAGTTGCAGGTCGGGGCGCATGAGACGGCTCCGGCAATGGGGAAGGGCAGGGTAAACGACACCTGCGTACAGGCCAAAACTGAACCGTTGCCGTTGGAAACGCCTCGATTCACAGCGGCATGACCGCAACGCCACGCCTGCTCTACGGCGGCTTGTCCAGACTGGCAGCACATTCCGAAGGAGTACGACACGATGAGCAATACCACCCGCACGCTGATTGCTTCCGCCCTGACCCTGGGCTTGGCGCTGTCCTCCTCGGCTGCCTTCGCCAAGGACCCGGCCGCGAAGAGCCCGCCGACCAGCACCCATCCGGCAACCCATGCTGATCGCCATGACTCCAACGAGCCGGTGACCGATACCTGGATCACCACCAAGGTGAAGGCCGATCTGCTGGCCAGCAGCAACGTTCCGGGCACTGAAATCAAGGTGGAAACCGTGAACGGCGTGGTCAGCCTGAGTGGTGCCGTGGCCACCCAGGCCGAGAAGGACAAGGCGGTCACCACCGCCAAGGGCATCAAGGGCGTGACCCGCGTCGATGCCGCTGCATTGAAGGTCAGCGCTGCTGCCAAGCGCTGACCCCGGAGGGCGCCCCGCATGGGGCGCCCGCTGCCTGGGTAGAGTCGAGCTTGCTCGACTGCCCTTTGGGTTGCAGCCGAGCACGTCTCGGCTCTACCGTGGGTTTCCGCAACCCGTTCAGCCAACCAGGCGGGAAACTCCAGAGTTGTGACCGCCTGCGCTATATTGCCCGTTCCGCCGCAGCCGGGCCGGTATCGGCCTACGCTCCGCGGCTGTGCTGACGAGGAACTATGGCGCTGGTTTTCAGTGATGACATCTGGGACCGTTGGCGGTTGCCGGCCCTGGCGCTGGCCGCCGCCGCGATCATCGTGGTGCCGTGGTTGACCCTGCGCCAACTGCAGCAGGACAGCGAAGATGCGATGGCCTGGGTCAATCATACCCAGGCCGTGGGTGTGGCCCTGCAGCAGCTGCAGGCTGATGTACGCGATGTCGAATCGGCTGCGCTGACCCTGTCCAAGGGTGTGGATGCGCCTGGCCTGCGCGAGCGCATGGCCAAAGCCAATGACCTTCCCGGTCGCCTGGCTGAACTGGGCCGGATGACCCGCGACAATCCTGAGCAGCTGATCCGCATCGGCCGTATCGAGTCGATGCTGGAAGGGCGCATGGCGCTTGCCCGCGAACTGGCAAAGTCCGAACCCAACAGTGATCAGCGCGAGCTGGTGCAGGACCTGAGCACGCGCTATCCGATCCGTGGCCTGGTGGAGGAACTGCAGGCGAGCGAGCAGAAGCTGCTGACACAGCGCGCCGAGCAGGCCGCACGCCAGCGCAAGCAGACCGAGCTGGTGTCGTGGAGTTCGCTGGTGATCCAGCTGGCGCTGCTTGGCCTGGTGCTGTGGCTGCTGCAGCGGCAGATCGGTCGCCGCCTGCATGCCGAACGACAGTCGCTGCGTTCGGCCGCGCGTGCAGCCTCGGTGCTGCAGACCGTGCGTGAGCCGATCGTGCTGCTCGACCGCGACCTGCGTGTGCAGCTGCACAACCCTGCCTTCGCCGAGCTGTACGGGCTGCAGGATGAACGCGCCGATGGCCTGTTGCTGGACACTGTCGGCGACGGTGCATGGAAAGACCCCGTGATGCGCCAGCGACTGTCCGATGTGCTGTTGCGCGGCCGCGAACTGTGGGACTTCGAGCATGAACAGCGCGCCGCCGATGGCATGGTGCGCTACATGCTGCTCAACGCGCGGCGCATGCCGCTGCCGGACACCGACGACGAAGTGGTGTTGCTCACGGTCAGCGACGTCACCGTGCAGCGTGCCGTGCAGCTGCGGGTGGAGGAACTGAACCGCCAGCTGGAAGGCAAGGTTGCGCAGGTGTCCGAGGTCAACAGGGAACTGGAAGCCTTCAGCTACTCGGTGTCGCACGACCTGCGTGCACCACTGCGCCACGTGGCCGGTTTCTCCGACAAGCTGTCGCGCCATCTGGGCGACGCCGCCGATGACAAGAGCCGCCATTACCTGGAGGTGATCTCCAGTTCGGCGCGGCGCATGGCGGCACTGATCGACGACCTGCTGGTCTACTCGCGGCTGGGCCGCGCGGCAATGCGCCAGCAGGCGGTGGACATGCAGTCGCTGGTGGCCGATACCCGCGCCATGCTCGATTCCAACCTGCAGGCCGAGGCCGAGAACAGCGGCCATGCGCACCACGTGGAGTGGAGCATCGCGCCGCTGCCGATCGTGGTGGGCGATGAGAACATGATCCGCCAGGTCTGGCTGAACCTGCTCGGCAACGCGGTGAAGTACTCGGGCAACCGCGAACCAGCGAAGATCCGCGTGGACTACCAGCCACAGCCTGACGGCGGTCATCAGTTCACGGTCAGCGACAATGGTGCAGGCTTTGACATGGCCTACGCCGGCAAGCTGTTTGGTGTCTTCCAGCGCCTGCACAAGGCCAGCGACTACCCGGGTACCGGCATCGGCCTGGCCAGCGTGCGCCGCGTGCTCACCCGTCATGGCGGCCGTATCTGGGCCGAGGCTGAACCGGACGTCGGCGCCACCTTCCACTTCTACCTGCCTCCCGCGATCGATGCGGACAAACAAGGGCCTTCTGCATGACCACTCTGCGCACCATTCTTCTCGCCGAAGACAGCCCGGCTGATGCCGAAATGGCGATCGACGCCCTGGAAGAGGCGCGTCTGGCCAACCCCATCGTGCACGTCGAGGATGGCGTGGAAGTGATGGACTACCTGTTGCGCCGTGGTGCCTTCGCCAACCGCGAGGAAGGCCTGCCGGCGGTGCTGCTGCTGGACATCAAGATGCCGCGCATGGATGGCCTGGAGGTGCTGCGGCAGATCCGCGAGCACGAAGAGCTCAAGCGCCTGCCGGTGGTGATCCTGTCGTCCTCGCGCGAGGAAAGCGACCTGGCCCGCAGCTGGGACATGGGCGTGAACGCCTATGTGGTCAAGCCGGTGGACGTGGACCAGTTCTTCGGCGCGGTGCAGACCCTGGGCAAGTTCTGGGCGTTGATCAACCAGGCACCGGAACTCGAGTGAGCCCATGCCCCTGACCGGTCCCGCCCTGGGGGCGCTGCGCATCCTGCTGGTGGAAGACTCACCGGAAGATGCCGAGCTGATGTCCGAACAGATGCTCGACGCGGGCCTGGAGGCCCGTTTCGAGCGTGTCGAAAGCGAGGCCGAACTGCGCCAGGCACTGGTCGCGTTCCAGCCGGACATCGTGCTGTCCGACCTGAGCATGCCGGGGTTCTCCGGTGATGACGCGCTGCGCATCGTGCGCGAGACCTCACCGGAAGTGCCCTTCATCTTCGTCTCCGGCACCATGGGTGAGGAGAATGCGGTGGCGGCGCTGCAGAAGGGCGCCAACGATTACATCATCAAGCACCTGCCGGCGCGCCTGCCGTCGGCGGTGGCGCGTGCGATCCGCGATGCACGCAGCGCCATAGAGCGCGCGCGGGTGGAAACCGAACTGATGCGCGCGCAGCGCCTGGAAAGCCTGTCGCTGCTTGCCGCCGGCCTCAGCCACGACCTGCGCAACATCCTGCAGCCGCTGCTGATCATGCCGGACCTGCTGAAGGCGCGCACCGAGGATCCGCAGCTGCACCATCTGGCCGATGTCATCGCCGAGTGCGGCCGCCGTGGCCACGAGATGGCCGAGTCGATGCTGTCGTTCGTGCGCGGCTCGCGCAAGCCGAGCGAGCGCATCGAGATCGATGGCCTGTTCGATGCGGTGGCGCTGCTGTTGCGCAGCAACGTGCCCGATGCGGTGCGCCTGGAGTTGCAGGTGCAGGACGAAGGTCTGGTGGTCGACGCCAACTACACCGAACTGCAGCAGGTGATGCTGAACCTGGCGCTCAACGCGATCCAGGCGATGCCCAACGGCGGGCGCCTGAGCCTGACTGCCAGCCATGCCGGCGAGCGCGATGGCGTGGACTGGATGCAGATCTGCGTGGCCGATGAAGGCATCGGCATGGATGCGGACACGCTGTCGCACCTGTTCAATCCGTTCTTCACCACCAAGGCCGATGGCACCGGCCTGGGGCTGATTTCCTGCAAGCGCATCGTTGAAGGCGCCGGTGGCAGCATCCACGTCAACAGCCAGCCGGGGCAGGGCACCTGCTTCGAGCTGCGGCTGCCGATGCATGAGGCCATCGATGGCAGCGAGCCGATCGAGCAGCTGGTGGCGCTGGGCAGTGGCCAGTCGATCCTGGTGGTTGACGGCGAAGCCACGCGCCTGTCGCTGCTCGGTAATGCGCTGTCCAGCCAGGGCTATCAGCTGCAGCTGGCATCCGATGGTCCGGCGGCGCTGCGCTGGATGCAGCAGGAGGCGTTGCCGGCACTGGTGATCGCCGATGCCGGTTCCAAGCTGCTGCCGGCCAGCCAGCTGCTGGGCGAGATGGCCACGCTTGGCTACCGCGGTCCGGCGCTGGTGCTGGAGGACCCGGCGGTGCCAGTCGCGGCGGACGCGTTCCCGGCCGGTGTGGAGGTGCATGTGCTGCACAAGCCGCTGCAGATGCAGCAGGTCTTCCGCGCGGTGGCTGAAGCGCTGGGCTGATGCCGCGGTGGTGCCGGCCGCTGGCCGGCATCGCCGTGCGATGGGATCACTGCGGTTGCCGGCCAGCGGCCGGCACTACCAGTCCCCGGTTTCCCTGGAGATGCGTGGCTGGTATTGGCCGCTGCCGATGCAGCAGGTGTTCCGCGCGGTGGCCGAAGCGCTGGGCTGATGCCCGGTAGTGCCGGCCGCTGGCCGGCATCGCCGTGCGATGGGATCACTGCGGTTGCCGGCCAGCGGCCGGCACTACCAGTCCCC